>JBAYZV010000086.1:0-7616 GCA_041672325.1 Candidatus Izemoplasmatales bacterium | reverse complement strand
ATTTGTGAATGTCTTATCTAAAAGATATTAATTGAATCTCCTTAATTAGTAACTATTTTTTTGTTGGTGAAACAAATCTGAAAATCATTTTATGTTATAATTACTTAATAATATTCGATACGTGTAGATTGTAGAGGTGACTTGTGAGACTATTTAGAAGATATTAAAAGAGGCTATAAAACCTTCAGTAAATACTTATAGAGGAAGAGTAGGAGAGGCTCAGGTTAATTCTAAGTTAAACCGTCTGATATTTAGGAAGGCTGATCACAAGCAGATTAACAATTTACTTTTAGTTGATGATAATGGAAAAGCCATCAAATAGATCACGTAGAAATATGAGTATATCAATATTCTATATAGAAATTAAGAATTATAAAGGGTGGATTTTAGGTAGTGAAAACCAAGACAAATGGACACAAATTTTGTTTACAGAAAAAAATCAATTTCTAAATCCTTTGAAAAAGAATAAATCTCATGTTCATCATCTTAGTAATTCACTTAATAATTAGTATAAAATAAATTCCCTAGTTGTTTTTATCCAAAATAATGCAGATATTATTTGACACTCCAAATGTAATCAATTTAAACGAATTGGAGCAGTACTTGAATAATTTCAATGAAAATATACATTATACTAAGGAAGAGATGGATCACATTTATTTGAATTATTAAATGCACATAATGAAAAAATAACTATATGATTAGGGGGTGGATTAAAATGGATAAAGGATATGTTTATGTCTTAACAAACCCAAGTTTCAAAGAAGACTGGGTAAAAATAGGGAAAAGTAAAAGAGTGCCTGATGTTAGAAGTAAAGAACTCTTCAACACAGCAGTACCTCTCCCATATGAAATCTATGCAACATTAAAAACTGAAAAATTCAATGAAGCTGAACGCATGATTCATCGAAGTATCGATAGAATCTCTGATCTTCGCATCAACAAGAGCAGAGAGTTCTTTAACATTGCTCCAGAAAAAGCATATGAAATACTTTGTGATATAAAGGATCTTCTAGGGGATGAAGCTGAAGTGGAATTATTTGGCGATAACATTGCAGTTGAAACCAAAACTTCAAAAGGGATTCGAACTAAAGGAGAACTTTTTGATTTCTATAAAAAGGGGCTAAAAGATGGTGATCAAATTACTTTTATTTATGATTCTTCCATTAAAGCAATTGTTGCTGGTAATAGACAAGTATTATTTGAAGGACAACTTTGGTATTTATCACCATTAACACGAGAGATATATTCTAGAAAAGGTCAAGTTAATGCTTCTGGTGCATATCAAGGACCTGCTTATTTCGAATATCAAGGGATAAAACTTAGTGATATAGCAAGCATTATTTAAACGATTGATTAAAGATTTTGATTTATAGAATTAACAATAATAAATTTGATTAATCGTATAATTTGTATGTTTTTAGCGAGGTATAAGAATATGATAAAAATTAATAGAAGTATTGATCAAGTTATATATCATTTAGGGATAGAAAATGTTTTTGTTGACGAAAAGTATATTTCGGAAGAAGGCATAATAAATCTCTTATGTGAACTTTTATATAAGAGTAGTAATATTAATACTGCTCTTCAATTTTATTTGGATAATCAAGACCATATTAATCTTGATATTTTGAAAAATAAAGATTTTAACTATTATCAAATTATTGAGAGCTACAATAAAGAGAAATCAATTAAGGTATACAACCAAACATTTTTAAGTATCTATTATCAAATTGAAATAGATTTATCGAGTATAAAGAAGTTTCATCATAGTGCAGTATCAATATTAAAGAGTCTAGATGATTATGATTCATATCAAAATAACGCTGATTACGGATTTTATACTAATGATGTGTTAGTCATTAATTCAATTTTTAGTATTCTAAAAGAATATTTTAAAGATGATCATCAGTATTATGACATGTTTTTTGAACTATCAGTCATTAAGTTCAGAAGTTATGATTTTCATGGAATTAATAGAACTCTACTTGAAAAAGAGGCTTTTGAAATCCAAAAACTAGATTTCATGAATAGCTTGAAAAGAATAATTCAAAAGAAATCGATAATTTCAGAAAAAGAATATGATAAAATTTCAGATATTTTGTCAAGCTTGATGTTTTATGATAAAGAACAACATAAAAATGTTAAATTTCTTAATAGTTCAGAAAATATAAAATTCGAGTTATTAAGCAAGCTTGACATGAAAGAAAAGTATTCATATTTAATAAATAAGCATCAATTAGGTACAATACTTAAATACATTTTGTTATATGAAAGTGAAACAAGGGACGAGAAGATGATGAGGTTGTTCGTTAATTCACTAATGGAAATTCCTGAATGTTTTTTTAATGACTACGACAATTTAATTGATCACATCTCCTATATTGATAAATTATTAGACAATGCGAAAGATGGTTTAGAAAATTTGGACTATATGGAGATTTATGATTTTTTGGCAAGTAAGTATATTGACTTAAAAAACACATTTGACTTAATTCAATTTGAGCTGACAAAAACATCAAGCATCAAAAGGATTAGTTCAAAAGAAGAAAATGAAGATGTTGAAAATGATGATTATACTAATTTCTTAGCTAATGTATTAGATTATAGTTACTACAATAAGGAAATTTATGAGCATTATGATGAGATATTAAATATTTATGAAGGTCTTTTCTCTATTAAAACAGCTATTGATAATCATCCCAATAGACATCGTACGTATTACGTAACTGAAGTTACAGAAGATTTATATATTGATTTAGGTGTTACATTAGATTACTTAGCAGATATTATCCATACTTATTATGCTTTCGATCTTGACATCCAAGATTGCTTAAAAAAATTTATAATTTTTGCACTAGAACTAAATAAGGAAGAAGACAACATTCAAGAAGAATTAATCAACATTAATTATGATTTTGAATCCTATTCTGAAGAAAAGTTGGAAGAAGTTGTTATAACAAAACTTGAAAATTTTGCTAATTCAAGTTATTACAAGAACAAAATAGTGCCACTTAAAACTGATGAAATTCAAGAAAAAATTAAAAAGTCACTTATGCCAAAATATAATTGGCACAAGTTATTAATGCAGGCTGAATATTTATTGGGCTTTTATGATAAGAGTGATTTTTCAAAACTTGACTCAGTTAGTTTTGACTGGACATTCATATATATATTATTAGCCAAATCGATTGAAACCTTAGTTGCTAATTATGTTGAGATAAAAATGAAAGAAATCAATGAAAAGGGTTTAATTAAAGAAGCTTTCATATATCGTTTTAATAAGCGACATAAAATTGATGTATCTCAATCTGATTGGCGAAGTGACTTAACTATTAGAGATTATCAGCAAATTATCAATATTTATATTGTACCTTTTATGGCAAAATCTCATACTTCAGGATTACTTAATGAAAGAATTAAAAGCTTATTCAGAGAGGATCGTAATAAATTACTACATGATGAAATATTACTTGGCTTCAATCAGCTGAAAAAGTATCATTTCGAAAATATTTATCACCTTATATATCTAATTATCTCTGAAATATAAGTATAATGATTTTATGTAATCTGAGTACTAATCAGACACATCAAAGAGGAATAAATGGGTAAAATAAAATCCTTGGATTTTTATAATCAAATCAAAACAGATGAATATCACAGATACAAATCATGGGAACATTGTTACCAATTTTTTTCGATGAATAGAAAGTCATCAATTAGCATTTCCAATTTTAGTATTCAATTATTTACATACTTGGCTAGTTGGGGAATGCTTAGAGGATCCTCATTTTTACTTCAAAAAGACTACCTTTTTCATAATGAAGTCGTTGAAGAAATTTTAAAAGATAAATATGATTGTTTACTTAATCTAGATCTTAATCAAGTAAATGATAATCACGTGGCGCTTATCTTAGAACTGAAAGATAGAATAAGAAGCATATATTATAATAAAACAAGTGTGATTAATGGGAAATTAAATAGCAATACATATCCTTCTGATGTTTTAGTTTCGAAAATATTATTAGGTACACTTGGATGTTTACCTGCATTTGATAGATATTTTATATCCGGGCTAAAAACTGAAGAATTATCATATCAAAGTATAACTAAAAAATCAATTTTAGCTCTTAAAGATCATTATGTTAAATATAAAAATGAATATGATTCATTAAAACGAATAATAGCAAGTAATTCAATGATTGAATATCCAATCATGAAATTAATTGATATGCATTTTTGGCAAACCGGATATGAAAAAGAATTGAAACAATTATAGATAATATTTTCGATTAAAGAGCTCTGGTGAAAGAAAATATGGGAGAAAGAATTACTTTTAATAAGGACAAAAGCATCATTTTATTTTTTAATAACGAAAAAAAAGGATGGGAAGATCGTACAACATCGATTATTTCTATTTATACCGCTAGTTATTATGGAAACTTTACAGGATATGATGTTTATTATAAAGGAGCAATCTCAAAATATTTTTACAAAAAAGAAAATGTGCAAATCTTATCTTTTGTCAATGAGATAGATATTGACGGATATGATGTGATTGTAAATAATCAAGTCATTGACGCAAAACGAGTTTATCAATTTGACAAAGGTTATTATAAAGTTTTTACTTCATCAAATATCTTCTCAACAAAAGATTTTAAACTGAAAAAAGGTAGATATTTAGATATTTATAAGTATTATGAGGAACTTGCAAAATATGCAGGGGAAATTTCTAATGAAGATGAACCACTGAGGTTCTTGTCTAACAATTATAAAAGAATTCAACCATCTGAAAATTCAGTCTACTTTGAATATCTTAAAGGGAAAAAATCATATTTTCAAAATGAGAAAGATTTGATTATTGTCCCATTCGATTTTAATCAAAGTCAGTATAAAGCAATAGATGTCGCATTAAGTAATAGTATATCTATTATTGAAGGACCTCCTGGTACAGGAAAAACTCAGACGATATTAAATCTTATCAGTAATATTATTTCTAGAAATCAAAATTGTGCGGTTGTTTCAAATAACAACACCGCAATTGATAATATCTATGAAAAACTTGATGAAGAAGGATTTGCTTTTATTTCTGCAACTTTAGGACGACTAAGCAATGTGGATAAGTTTTTTGAACATAACCACGATAGCACACTGGATGATTTCTTAAAAGCGGATTTAGAAAAAATAGATAAGAACACAAATAAAAAGATTGAAGAATTAAGTCAGACAATGAAAAGGCTCCATGAGATTGAAATTAAATCAGCAAAACTTCAAAATGAACTTAATGGAATTCTTGTTGAACAAAAAAACCACAACTTTAAAGAGTCTTTTGAAATCAAAATTAATCGAAGATTATCATCAAATCAATATATATATTTAATTAATCGTCTTGAAAAATCAAAAAAAATAAGAATATTTGAAAGATGGAAAATAAATAGCAAGTATAAAATTAAGCTACAGACACTTGATATTAATCAATTGCTTGCCTTATTGGAGGCACTATTTTATGTTGCTAGAATTCATGAACTTAAAGAGATCATCAACCAATTAAGAAATGAATTAAGTGCAAATAATAAAGATTATATACTTAAAGAACTTAAAAAATTGTCAAAAAACTATTTATTAGATAAAGTGCAAAACCACTATAAACATATTAATCAAAAAATATTCAATAAAGATTCCTATAAGACGGATTACAATAATTTCCTTAAACGTTATCCGATCATTTTAAGCACATCTCAATCACTGTTAAACAATGCTCCAAAAGGTTTTCTTTTTGACTATCTCATCATAGATGAAGCTTCTCAAGGAGATTTACTTAGCAGTGTTCTTGCGATGAGTTGTGCGAGAAAACTGGTGGTTGTTGGTGATTCAAGACAACTTCAACAAATTGATGAAGAACGTTTATTTGAAGTGTCAAGAAAGTTAGCAATCAAATATAGAATTCCTCATTCTTATGCGTATGAATCAAATTCAATTTTAAAATCTGTAAGAGAATCGATAGATAATGTACCTATTACTTTACTGAGAGAACATTATCGATGTGCGCCAGACATCATAAATTTTTGTAACAAAATGTTTTATGATGAAGAACTAATACCGATGACTAAAAATACTGGGGAGCATATATCGATTATCATTACTAAGCCGGGAAATCATGCTTATAAAAACCCATTTGGCACAGGTTTATATAATCAAAGAGAAATCGATGAGATAGCATCCATCCTCAAAGACACCGATGTGACTGATATAGGTGTTATTTCACCCTTTAGATATCAAGCAGAATTGATTAAAAAATTGGATTCATCATTGGAAGCAGATACTATTCATAAATTTCAAGGCAGACAGAAAAATCAAATTATTTTGTCTTTCGTCATGAACTCATTGGATAAAAACCCTGAATATATAGAAAATAAATTATATGATTTTGTCACTAATGAAAAATTATTAAATGTAGCAATTTCAAGAGGTAAAAACAAAGTAACTGCAATTGTGTCTGATAAAATTTATCATTCCAAAAATCATATCATTCATGATTTTATCCAGTACTCAGAAAATTTATATGGAAATTCTATTACAAAAGAATCACAAATCACATCAGTATTTGATTACTTATATGCAGAATATGACTCCATACTTAAATTAAAATTCAATAGTAATCCAAAAGCTCATAAATCCGAATTATTAATGTGTGAGTTAATTGATAGTTTATTAAAGATTTATAAGAAAGTCGGTTATCGTATGCATGTTAGATTAAGCAAGATCATTCATAATACGGATGCCCTTACAGAAGAAGAGATAAAATATGTTACTCATCCTTGGACCCATGTTGATTTTTTGTTTTTTAATAAAATATCAAAAGAAATATTATTTGTTTTAGAAATAGATGGCATCCAATTTCATGAGCAAAATAAAAAACAAACTTTGCATGATGCAATTAAAGATAAAATACTAATAGAAAATAACGTGCCAATTTATAGATTTAAAACCAATCAGGCAAATGAAGAAACTAGGTTAATAACTATACTTGATGAATTTAAATATTGACGGCTAACAAAAGTCAATGTAATTAAAGAGAAGTAAATTTAATGTTAGGCTAATTTTCTAGAGACATAATTAAAGTAAATAGAGTTATTAAAATACCTTAAGTTACTAGAGTGAATTATAAAATAATATATAAAGGGGAGAATATTATGGATAGAATAGAATTAAATCATTTTTTGGAAGAGTTTGAGCTGTTTTGTACAAATCATATTAACTCAAATAAAGCTCAATCATATAAATTAGCTTTAAAATATTTATGCGAATTCCTAGACATACGTATCATGAATCAAGATTCTTATGATTTAATTATAAATACGCGAAACTCGTTGCGATATGAAAACAGTGAAACATATAAAAAATGCTTAGAGTTTTTGTCAAGAAGAAGACAGCGATCATATCTTGAAAAAGGCTTTATTAATGCCGCTATTAGTCAATTAATTCTATATGAACAAAGCATTAATTTATAAGGAAATATAGTAACAAATAGCAATTTCAAAGGTTGAACCTATTTTAATATAGTCTCTTTTGAAAAATTATATATTATTAAACAAACCTGTTGTCTTTTGTATAAA
>JBAYZV010000085.1:0-7646 GCA_041672325.1 Candidatus Izemoplasmatales bacterium | reverse complement strand
AAAAACTGATAAAGTTAGAATAGTGAGTCCTAATACAGATTTAAGATTTTCGATTAAGGGGTTAAATGTTGTACCATGTGCTGGTGAAAATAATATACCTGATGGTGAAATATTTACAGCTCCTGTAAAAGATTCTGTTAATGGGGTTATTCAATACAACACACCTTCAGCTTATCGTGGTAGAGTGTTTAATGATATTAAACTAAAGTTTAAGGATGGTAAAATTGTTGAAGCAACTGCTGATGATAATTTAGATGTATTAGAAGAAATATTTAATACTGATGAAGGAGCTAGATATGTTGGTGAGTTCGCTATTGGTGTAAATCCTAAAGTGTCTACTCCGATGACTAATACATTATTTGATGAAAAAATTGCAGGCTCAATTCATTTCACTCCTGGTAATTCCTATGATCATTGCCCTAACGGCAATAAATCATCAATTCACTGGGATTTAGTTTTAATTCAAACTGAAGCATATGGCGGTGGAGAAATCTATTTTGATGATGTTTTGATTAGAAAAAATGGTATTTTTGTAATTGAGTCTTTAAAAGGATTAAATCCTGAAAATTTATAACATTTATTAGAGATTAATTTTGATATTAATCTCTTTTTATGTTATAATGTTTAACAGGACAAATAACATAAGATTTATTTTCCTTTTAGAAAGGTAAGTACAACTTTGTATAATAGGGTGATAACATATGGAACTGATTTATCGAGTTAAGAAGCCAGAAACAATAAAACGTTTTATGACAGAGAATAATATCCCTACTAGTATTCTTCAAAAGGATGAAAAAAATTACAAAATATTTGTTAATAATGAGATTAAATCACGTAAAGATACTGTAAGAAAAGGTGATAAAATTCATTTTCTATTGGAAGATGAAGGTTTAAACAAAAACGTTAAACCAGAAGATTATAATTTAGAAATAGTTTATGAAGATGAAAGTATAATCATAGTCAATAAGCCTAGTAATATGTTAATGACTGTGTCTAAAACTAATCCGTCTCATACTTTAGCAAATTTTATTGTTGGTTACTACAGTAAAAATAATATAAATAACATGATTCATTTCGTTAATAAAATCGATCGTGAATCTTCAGGTTTAGTAGTTATTGCTAAACATAGATTTATAAAGTTTTTATTAAGTAATAAAGTTGATAATGAATTACAGTTTTCTTTTAAGGCAATTGTTGATGGCGTTTTAGATGTTAAGGATTTTAATATTTGTTTGCCTATTAAAAAACAAGATGATTCTTATATTCGTGAAATAACTGAAGAGGGTGGAGAAGAATGTACCACTAAGTATCATGTTGAAAAAGAGTTCAGAAACTATTCTTTACTTGACTTAGAAGTTACTGGTAAAGTTCCTCATCAAATTAGAGTGCATTTAGCTTTCTTTAACAAACCAATTGTAGGGGATAAGATTTATAATAAACATGAGTATCCTCAACCATTAATGCTTGTTTGTTATAAAACTAGTTTCATACATCCAGTTACAGAACAACCAATTGATGCTAGGTTAGATTTACCAAAACATTTTATTGAATTTATAAATACATCCAAATAAAAAAATTCCAAATCTTGTTTTCAAGGTTTGGAATTTTTATTTTTAACTAATATATTTAATCAATAACTTTAGAGTGTTTTCTAAGGCGTTTTTATGTGTTCTTTCCATTCCGTGAGATGCATGAACTCCAGGGCCGATAAGGGCTCCTTTAAAGTCTTTACCACCTCTTTGTGCAGCAGAAACATCTGAACCATAGAAAGGATAAATATCAGTAGCGTAATCTAATTTATTTGTTTTTGCAATATCAACTAATTTTGAGATTATGCTATAGTCATAAGGACCACTTGAGTCTTTACAGCAGATAGAAACATCTTGTTCTGTACAACTTAAATCTTCACCAATACATCCCATATCCACAGCTATAAGTTCATCAACATCAGGAATATATGACGCTCCATGTCCAACCTCTTCAAACGTTGAAATTATGAAAATTAATTTTTGTTTAGGCGTGATTTTTTCCTTTTTTAAGTAAACTAATAAAGAGTATAAAATAGCAACTGAGATTTTATCGTCTAAAAATCTGCTTTTAATATATCCTGAACTTGTAATTATTGTCTTCGGATCAAAAAATATAAAATCTCCAGGTGCAATACCTAGTTTTAAAATGTCCTCTTTAGTTTTAACTACTTCATCAATTCTTACAATCATTGTTTCTGGGTTTCTTGAGGCGGTAGATGCATCTTTGTAGACGTGAGTTGAAGGACTATTAGAAAGAAAAGTTCCTTGATAGTCCACGTTATCACGTGTGTGGATAGTACAGTATTCACCATCAAGTGTTGGCCAAATTGGGCCACCAATGGTAGTGAATTTCAAATTTCCCTCGCTTGTAATACTTCTAACCATGGCGCCTAATGTATCGACATGACCACTAAGTCCAAGAACCTTCTCTGTTTGACCTTTAACCTCAATAATAAGGTTTCCTTTTTTTGTTCTTTTTGTTTCGTATCCAAGTTTTTTAACTTTTTGATTGACAAAATCAATTACGTTATCAGTGAATCCACTAGGTGACGGTATAAGTAAAATTTCTTTAGCAAATAATAAAAGTTCATCTAAATAATCTTTGTTCATGTAAGTTGTCCTTTCTGAATATTAGTATTTATAAATAGTATAACATAATAATAGTTCATTTATAATGGCAATATTGCTTTAATTTATAAATTTAATGTGTTAAAATAGTCGTTAAGAGGATGTGGTTATATGGTCGTTGTTTTTGGTGGCGCTTTTAATCCACCGACATTAGCTCATAAAGAAATCTATTATCTAATCGATGAGAGAATCGGTTTTGATCACTTTGTATTTTTACCAGTTTCAAGTAAATATAATAAAAGTACTTTGATTTCTGATAAGTACAGAATTGATATGCTTAGCATTTTGATTCAAGATTTACCAAAAGCTACATTGTCTTTACTTGAAATTGAGGATCATAATTTTTTAGGGACTTATGAGAGCCTAAAAAGAATGAAAGATCTCTATCCAGAAGAAGAGATTGCTTTTATTATAGGTAGTGATAATCTTGTTAATATTAAGCGTTGGATTAACGCGGAAGCTTTAATTAGTGAATTTAATTTCATTGTTATTAATCGTAATAAACAAGACGGTTCAAAAATTATCGAAAAAGACGAAAAATTAAGATTATATAAAGATAATTTTAAGATAATCTCTGGGTTTAATCAATACATTTCATCAACAGCTTTTCGTGATAGTTTAGACCCAAGCTATGTCACCGAAGCTATTTATCAATATATCATGAAAAACGACTTATATCGAGGTAATAGATAATGGAAAATGGATTTTTAAAAGTAGCTTTAATTTCACCTAAGATAGAAGTAGCTAACCCAAAATTTAATGTTATGGAAATGGTTAAAGCTATTGAAAATTGTAATTGTCATATCGCTGTTTTTCCAGAACTTTCAATAAGTTCTTATTCAGCGGGTGATTTGTTTTTTCATAAGAATCTTTTAGAAGATTGTTATAAAGGTTTAGATTATTTTTTGAAAAACAGTAAATTTAAAGGGATCTCTGTTATTGGTATGCCTGTGGTTTTAGAACAAATTGTTTTAAACTGTGCAATTGTTGTTAAAGAATCTAAGATACTGGGTGTTGTACCTAAGTTTTATTTGCCTAACACTAAGGAATATTATGAAAAAAGATGGTTTAATTCTGGATTTGATTGTATTGATAATTATCAAGAAATTAAAGTTTTAAATCAGGTAGTGCCATTTGGTAATATTATATTTGCTGATGAAGAAGTAAGCTTTGGGATTGAAATATGCGAAGATATGTGGGCGACAATATCGCCAGGAAATCTTCTTAGTGTAAATGGCGCAAATATCATTATCAATCTTTCTGCTTCTAATGAGGTATTAGGTAAAGAACATATAAGAAGAAACGCTGTATTGGAACATTCAAGAAAAAATAGTGGAGTATATATATATGTTTCTAGCGGTGCTAGCGAATCAACTTCAGAAACGGTTTTTTCTGGACATAATATTGTAGCTAATAATGCAAGACTTATTAAAGAAACAAAGATTTTTTCATTAGAAACAGAAATCTTTGAAACAGATATAGATATCGAACGTTTGAAATATGAAAGAAGAATTAACTCTTCTTATCGTGATTCAGTTTTAAAGTATCGCTTGAAATATCAAACGATTAAAATTGAATTACCAAAAATTGAAAATTTCAAGTTTTCTAAAGAATGGGATAAAACTCCTTTTGTCCCTAAAGAAAACCAAAAAGATGCATATAATAGGATTTCTTCTATTCAGGAGTTTGGTTTAGCTAAAAGACTAAAACATACTAATGTTAAGCATTTAGTATTAGGTATTAGTGGTGGATTAGATTCGTCTTTAGCTTTACTTGTAGCTGTTGGAGCTTTTGAGTATTTAGGAATCGATAAGACGAATATCCACGCTTATACTCTTCCTGGTTTACATACTACTTCAAGAACAAATAAGAATGCTAAGAGATTAATGAAACTCTTGGGCGTGAGTAGTGAAGAAATTGATTTGAGTTCCCATATAAGAGATCATTTAGATTTAATTGAACATGATCAAAACATTCAAGATACCACATATGAAAACACTCAAGCTAGAGCCAGAACAATGATTTTAATGAATTTAGCTAATAAGTTAAATGCTCTAGTGTTAGGTACTGGCGATTTAAGTGAAATAGCTTTAGGTTGGTCAACATTTAATGGTGATCAAATGTCAATGTATAATGTTAATGGTGGCATTCCTAAGACTGTAATTAAGTTTATGATTAAAGCTTATGCTGATTATAAATATTCTGATGAGTTAAGAGAAGTTTTATATGATATTTTAGATACTCCAATCACTCCTGAATTAACCTCTAGCCAAGAAACTGAAAATATTATTGGAAAATATGAGATTAATGATTTTATTTTATATCGTTATATGATGGCTGGTGATACTGCAGAACGAATCAAGTATCTGTTAGAAGTTGTTTTTGGTTTAAATAAAGAAGAAGTTAATCAGTACACTGATAATTTCTTTAATAGATTCTTCTCGCAACAATTTAAACGTTCAGCTAGTCCTGATTCTCCGAAAGTATTTGATTTTTCATTATCGCCACGTAGTGATTTTAAAATACCTTCTGATGTTAAGAGGTCCTCATGAAAAAAGTTGTAGTTGGTTTAAGTGGTGGTGTAGATTCTGCAGTAAGTGCATATCTTTTGCAAAAGCAAGGATATGAAGTTATTGGTCTTTTTATGAGAAACTGGGATTCTGCAGCTAATAATGATATTCTCGGAAACCCTAGTTTAAAAGACAATATTTGCCCTCAAGAACAAGATTACTTAGACGCTCTAAAAGTAGCTGAACATCTTGGTATTAAATTGTATCGTCATGATTTTATAAAAGAATATTGGGATTATGTTTTTACGTATTTTATTGAAGAACATAAGAAGAATCGAACTCCTAACCCTGATATATTATGCAATAAATATGTTAAGTTTGCAGGCTTTCAAGAAGTAGCTAAAAGTCTTGGTGCTGATTATTTTGCTTATGGACATTATGCTAGAAAAAAAGAAGTAAACAAAGAGTATTTCTTGCTTAGAGGTCTAGATAGCAATAAGGATCAAACTTACTTTCTATCACAACTAAATCAAGAACAATTAGCTAAAAGTCTTTTTCCAGTAGGTGAATTAAACAAAAAGGAAGTTAGAGAAATAGCAGTTTTAAATAAAATACCAACTGCTACTAAGAAAGATTCAACTGGTATTTGTTTTATTGGTGAAAGAGACTTTAAGAATTTTTTAAAAAACTATATTTATTCACAGCCTGGTGAGATTAAAACTTTAGATGGTGAAGTTATCGGTTCTCATGACGGATTAATGTATTATACTATTGGTCAAAGAAAAGGCTTATTTATTGGTGGAAATAATCGTTTTTCACAAGCTCCTTGGTTTGTGATTGGAAAAGATGTTGAAAATAATGTGTTATTAGCGGGTCAAGGGTTCCATCACCCGCAATTATACGCGAATAGAGTTTTAGTTGAAGATATAAACTGGATATCTCCAACAAAATTTGTAGGGGAAAAAGAATGTACTGTTAAATTTAGATATCGTCAAGAAGATAACTTAGTATTAATTAAATGGATTGATGATAAGAATATAGAAGTTATTTGTAATAAACCTGTTAGGGCTATTACACCTGGACAAGCCGCAGTATTTTATGATGGTGATATTTGCTTAGGTGGAGGGACAATTAAAGAAGTTTTTCAGAATCAACATAAATTATCATATTAGAGGTAAAGAATGAGACGAATAGGATTATGTTTAACTGGCGGAGGTGCTAGAGGTGCTTTTCAAGCAGGTGCTTTGAAAGCATTAGATGAACTAGGGATTTTAGATCGTGTTTATGCTGTTTCTGGAACGAGTATCGGTTCAGTAAACGCTTCTTTATTTGCGTCAAAAAGTGTTGATGAAATTAGAGAGTTATGGTTGAAGTATTCATACGCTGATTTCAATCAAAACACTAGTATTTTTAAGACCTTAAGAGAAAAAAAACTTGATGTTGTTAATAGTGGGATTTATCAAATTAATCTTTTAGAAAATTTACTGAAAGATAATGTAAACATTGAAAAATTAAGACAAAAGAGAGTATATATAACTCTGTCTCCTGCTGGCATGGAAAACGAAGGAGTTACAGGCCTTTTAAAAGCTTCGTTTAAACATTATATTAAAAATGAATCACAGGTGATTTATTCTCCTATCCATGAAGAAAAAGAAGAGTTAATACTGAAACAGATACTTGCTTCATGTTCTATTCCATTTGTATTTCCTTCAGTTAGAATGAACGGTCAACAAGTTTTTGATGGCGGTCTTTATGATAACGCACCAGTAAAGCCTTTAGTAGATGCAGGATGTGATACTATTATAGTTATCCATCTATTCAAACTATATTTTATTAATAAAAACCGTTTCCCAGGAATAAAATTTTTTGAAGTTAAATCAAGCCACTCATTAGGAGGAACACTTAATTTCGATTCAGAACAAGTATTAAAGCGATATATGATGGGTTATGAGGATACGATGAAGTATTTTACAGAGAATCCATTAAAATAAAGAAAACAACCTTCTCTTAAGTAGTATTTAGACAAAGAGGGGGTTTTTTTATGAAAAAAGTAATATTGATTTTATTATTAAGTGTGATTGTTTTATTTAATGGGCTTACTTTTAAAGCCGAAGAGTACCAAAATTATCAAGAAATTATTTTTGATAATGATGAAGCTTATTTAATTAAAGATTTAAAAGATAGTGATTATAAAGAATTATATAAGGAAATCAAGAAAAAGAAATTTATGGGTTGGATTATAGATGTTGTTAATGAGAATGAACCAGTAGAGTTCATTTCAGAAACAAAATTGAAGGTTCATAACAATGGTTATACTAGTATTAAACAAGATATTAGTTTAGAAACAAAAGAGGAAACAAAATATCAAATTTCTGCGTCTGGTGGAATAAAGTTACAAGTTAAAGGTGATGTAAAGAAATTCAAAGGGACAGTAGATGCAGATATAAAAGCTAGTGTTTCCTACTCAAAACTTACAACT
>JBAYZV010000084.1:0-7691 GCA_041672325.1 Candidatus Izemoplasmatales bacterium | reverse complement strand
ATTGGATATCAAAATTATAAAGAGGGCAACAAATTACAATTTATAGGGTAAAGATAATAGGAGCCGAAAGGCTCTTATTTTTGTGCCTTTAAATCCTATTCACTTACAAAACTTTTCTTATTATATAAGTTATATCGTGTTCACTCTAAAAGGTTTGTTGTATTAAGAATGGTGTCGTGATAGACCCAGCTTGTGGTACAGGTGGTTTCCTTTTAAGTGCCTATGAACACATGAAAGTTCAAAGCCACGAAATAGCTAAACAAAAATTTTTAAAGAACAATACATTCTTTGGTGCCGATAATACATCGTTAGTTGTTACAATGGCTTCCATGAATCTTTATTTGCATGATATCGGTGTAGATAATAGCCCTATTGTTTGCCAAGATTCATTAATCGATAAATCGGATAGAATGTTTGATGTTATTCTTGCAAATCCTCCTTTTGGTACGAGACCTCAAGGAAGCGTTGACGTTTCATCAAATAGACCCGAATTCGAGAAAACTTCAGATAACCAAGTTAACTTCTTACAACATATCATGTCAATTGTTAAGACAGGAGGTCGTGTAGGTATCATTTTACCTGATAGTGTATTAACTGATACTGGAGCAACTGCAAGAGTAAGAAGAAAATTATTAGATGAATATAATCTTCATACAATTTTGAAACTCCCTACAGGCATTTTCTATGCTCAAGGAGTAAAGACGAATGTCTTGTTCTTTGAAAAAGGAGCTCCTACAAAAGAAATATGGACATATGACTATAGAACAGGGATTAAGCATACGCTCGTTCAAAATCCATTAAAACGTAGTAACTTGGATGATTTTGTTGAGTTATATAAAGAAGGTCATTTTGCAGATAGAAAAGAAACTTATTCAGAAGAAAATCCTAATGGTAGATGGAGAAAATATTCCATCGATGAAATCAACAAGGATGAATCCTTGAACTTAAGTTTCAAATGGATTGCTGAAGAGGACGATGACGATAAAACGATTGGTGAGTATTTAGCTGAAATGGAAACAATCTCAGCTGATTTAGCATCTTCTGTTGCAAAGTTAAAAAACTTGTTAGAGGGCGTTTATGATGATTAATACACAGGCTATTAGGAGACATATAATTGATTTAGCAATTCAAGGTAAGTTGAGCAATGAAGGTTCTTGCGATTGGGATAACGTTTCATTATCAGATATAACAACACCTGATTATTTAAATGATGGCGATTGGATATTATCTGAAGACATGGTAGCTTATGGAGATGTTAAACTTATTCAATTGGGTTCAATAGGTGACAATGTATTTAAACAAAAAAACTTTAAGTTTATTACTTCCCAACGTTTTGAAGAATTAAAGTGTAGTGAAATAAGACCTGGTTATCTTCTAATTAATAGACTTGTAAATGGAAATATGATGCTTTCGTGTCTGGTTCCAAATATCGAAGGCAAGCTTATTACATCTGTTGATGCATGCTGGATTGCTCCAAATAACAATATATATAATCTTACTTATATTATGTATGCAATTTCATCTACTCAATTTCAAAAGAAAGTAAAAGAGTTAGGGAGAGGCGTTACTAGATTTAGAATAAGTAAGAAAAATCTGATTTCAATTTCTTTTCCTTTTCCACCTCTTGAAGAACAAAAACGAATTGTCGCTAAATTAGACGAGATTTTTGCTGAACTCGATAAAATCGATGAAAAGCAAACAAGGCTTGCAACTATTCAAGAAAAAATGGAAGCAAAGATTTTAAAACTCGCCATTCAAGGGAAATTAGTAGAGCAAAGACCTGAAGAAGGTACAGGTGAAGAATTGTTTAAGTTAATTCAAAAAGAAAAACAAGAACTCATCAAACAAGGAAAAATCAAAAAAGAAAAACATCTTCCAGTAATTGAAGATGATGAAATTCCGTTCGAGATACCTTCTACCTGGAAATGGGTCAGACTTGGAGAAATAATACAAATAAAATCCGGTGAGATGTTAACAAGCTCAGAAATGAAAAACGGTCTAATTCCTGTTTATGGTGGAAATGGTGTGGCCGGATATCATGACAAATGGCTTGTTGATGAAGAAACAATTGTAATTGGCCGTGTCGGTTTTTATTGTGGAAGTGTTCATATCACTGAGAAATATGCTTGGATTACTGATAACGCATTCATTACTCATTACTCTAAATCTTACATAAATCAAAAGTATCTAGCTTTTATTCTAAAGCAAATGAATTTGGGCGGTAAAAATAATGGTGTAGCTCAACCAGTGGTTTCCGGCAAAAAAATATATCCAATGTTTTTTCCACTTCCCCCATTAGAAGAACAAAAGCGTATTGTTGCTAAAATTGAGGAATTACTTCCATTGTGCAAAGGGTAGCTAAACCATGAAGAAAGAATTAGTTCCTGTTGCAACAATATTGGTATTATTATTCATAGCCGGAGGGTTCACAGCAGTATTTCAAGGCTTAGATGTTTTATGGCAGGTATTTGTTGGATTCTTACCGATATTCAAACCCATCATAGAACAATCCTTGAGTGACTACTTCACATCAGCATATTTCATAGTAGGTGTCATAATCTTTATTGGCTCAACCATCGGCATTTCGTTTAGCGTTAAAGAAAGAAAAGTTCTATATATAATCATCTCTTCAATCCTAGATTTGATATCTATAATCAGCATTATTAGTAACATCGTTGCTTATGCATAAAAAATACCTCACCCTTGAGCTATTAACTCTTGGATGAGGTTTTCTTTTGGCCTAATTTATTTTAATCCCTTACGGGGTTCATCTAATGTTATCAGGCCTTTACTGTTTGGCAGAAAGGGAAAAACCTCCTATCCGCCAGTTTTTAAGAGACCTGTAGTAGTCATAATTTAGGCTATTTATAAGTCTCTTTTTCTTTTTCTAATCAACTTTTTAACGATTACCTAACAATTTAACGATTACCCTAGTTTTTAACGATTTGAGAAAATGTTAAGTAAAAAGTGGATAAATTCGGGAATTAATAGACAATTTGATTAAAAAGTGTTATAATTGTCAGTAAATGTATGCGAAATTAATATGGAGGTAAATATATGAGTGTAGGTGTTTGTATAGTTAATAGAAATGGTATAGCTTTAGCAGCGGACAGTGCAGGTACCATAACGAACAATGACAATAAAATGTTTTATAATTCCATGAATAAGGTTTTCAATCTTTCTAGGAAAAATATGTTAGGTGCTATAACTTACGGAAAGACTTTAATTCACAATACTCCAATTGAAATAATACTAAAGAAGTTTAGAGATTATATTGACGAAGAGAATTTACCTATCGATGATGTTTTTAATGTGATAAATTTGCTTGAAAACTACTTAAGTAATAATGCAGATTATTATAAATTTACCTCTTCTGAAAGAAATGTATGCATTGGTTTAATTACTTCATTAGTTAGAGAATGGGGACCAAAGATAAATGAAAGTATCATTGGAGTACAACCAGACCAGGTTGAAAAAAATGTTTGCAATGTTATCACATCATTTACAGAAAAAGTTAAGGAATCAATTAGTGTTACTAATTACGATGTTTCTAATTTTATAAAGTCGAAATATGAAAAAAATGTATTAGATTGCATTAAAGAAATATGTCCAAAACTAGTTGAATTTGAATCATCTTTGAATGAGTTCGTTGAAAACATATATAACTATTTTAATTTATATCTGCAGGTAGAAACAGAAGAACCAATGGGTTTATTAATAGCTGGGTATGATGTGAAATCTGCATATCCTAAGTATATTCATGTTCACATATATAACTTTGTAGGTAACAAATTAAAATATAAAATACTTGATAAATTTGATGAAGCAGGAATTTATTCCTCGATTTTTCCTCTCGCTCAACCAGATGTAATTGACACGTTTTGTAAAGGAATATCCAAAAATTATTTTACTGCATTACCTGGAATTATTAAATTTGAAATTGATAAAGCATTTAATAATTTGGATAATTTAATTCCAAAAGAAAATAAAGATGAAATATTGAAGGCATTTTCAAATATTCAATCTAATGTTACATCTACATTGGCGGCAAAAGCACGTAAAGAAGTTACCGATCCATTAATAAATAGTTTATCCGTTTTACAAGTTCCTGATATGGCTTTTCTTGCTGAAAACTTGGTTAATCTTACATCATTAAAAAGACAATTTTCAATAGATGGAAATCAACAAACTGTTGGTGGTCCTACTGATGTAGCAACGATTTGTCAAGGCGAGGGATTTATTTGGATAAAAAGAAAACATTACTTTGATAAGAACATGAATTTGCATTATCTAACAAAATACAATAAGGGTGCGTAGTTCTAGTCAGGGGTGCGTGATTTACCCTCAAGGGTGCGTAATTTTCAAGAGGGGTGCGTAATTGTATCAAAATTGGTAGTCTTACACATAAAAGAACAATTACTTTGATACAATAAACTTAAGTTGTATTAAGAGTTAAATAGAATAAGTCGAGAGAAAAACCCTGTTTTAAAGGTAAAAAGCCTCTAGTAAGTGATGAAAGTCACATTACTAGAGACTTTTAATTTTACCTATTTGCACTTTTTCGTATAATAAAAGTTAAGAGATATAATTATTAATTTCTTAGCTTTTTATTTAACTTATAGTATAAAAATGATATAATGTTTTCGAAGAGATGAAAAAATTATTATTTTAGGACACTTTAGATCCTGTGCAAAATCCCGCTTACAGATTTGACTGTTATATTATGGGTCGTCTCTTCACCTTAAGTAAAAATAGCTAAGAGTTTAATGGTTGCTCTTAGCTTATATTTTTATAGGCATATAAAAATATAACTTGAAGGAAAGAGATGGCGTGCACTTTTTAGAGATTTGATTTCGTAAATTAAAACGCCCCCTTCCTTTGTTGTTCTTGTAAATCTATTTAAATCTAATTAGGACTTTGACTCTATATAAAAAACGAAAAAAAGTTAAGACAAACAAAGGAATTAAAAATTATGTAAAAGGATTTTTAATGACTGTTTAAACAGTAATTTTGATAATTCTGACACTTCGTGCTGTGATGTATGTGGATCAACATCTGTAGTTTTAATGAATAAGAGAGAATAATATTGGTGATTTTCATGTAATCTATAACCAGGCATATTACATATGAGATTAAAAAGGTTTAATATTGGAACGCATAGGGTAAATTCAACAGTTTTTTCGACAGTTGATCCTTTTTGAAAATGAGCAATAAAAATCATGCTTTATTCGTTGAATTTTAGGGGTACGAACTTTTTGATGGGGGTACGAAATGTATTAAAATGTATTTAGGAGGCATATTGCTATAAACAAAAACAGGCTATAAATATATTGCATTTATTTATATATATTGGTATAGGAATTGTATATGTCGAGGTCAATAAGGCTTCGACATTTTTCTTTATAATATTTGATGAATAATTAACTATTATAGGGTAAAATAAGGGTAGAAACATATGTGAAAAGGGGAAAAATATGAAAAAATTAACTTTAATCTTATTAATCTTTTTAACTTTTAATCTAGTTGGATGTAAAAACGAAAAGGATAATGGTATCACAGTAACTGATATGGCTGGTACTGAAGTTGTTGTACCATCTAATATAAGGAAAGTAGCGGCTGTATCTCCATCAACTGCTGATTTAATGATCGCCTTTGGTTTAGGCGATAAGATAGATGGAGTTTATAAAACTGTAACGGATAATGAATGGGCAACCACTCTATACCCAAAAGCAAAGGATTTTTATAAATACGATTATGATGAAAGCGCAGAATCATATTTTTCTAGAGGAGTAGATTTAATTTTACTTCCAGATCCAACTACTGTTGAATCATTAAGAACTAGTGGATTAACCGTTCTAAATATTCGTCAATTTGCTAGTGGAAGTTTTGATAATTATCTATTCACATTTTCAGAAATTCTAAAACAAATATTTCCTGAAGTTACAGATAAAGTTAATGCATGGCAAAGCCGTATGAATAACGCGTTAAATCAAATCTCTGATGTATTACAAAATAAAGATGATAAGCCAACATTGTATTACATTTATGGTGATAAATTAAATTCTAGAGGTTCTCACTTAGCATATACAGATATGCCTAATTCATTTGTTGCATCTCTATTGAGAAAACTGAATGTTAAATTTGTATCAGATAATTTTACTAGTAATCGACCTTCAGAAGAAGAAGTACTTCAAACTAATCCTGATATTATTGTAATTGGTGGTATCTATCAAAAGTTTTTATATGATGAATTACTAAACAATGATACATGGAACAAACTAGATGCTGTTGTAAATGAAAGGGTATATAACATACCAGTTGGTTTTGCTCCTTTCGAACAAAATTCAATTGAATCACCAATATTTTTATATGATTTAGCGAACAAAATATATCCTGAACTATTTAATTACGACATAAAAGCAATAACAAAAGAAACACTCCAATTTTGGTTTGATGTTACATTAACTGAACAACAAATTGACTATCTTTTAGATGGATTGAGTCCTACTGGACAACCATTAGTTACTGTGAAATAAGATGCAGAGCAAGAATAAAACGATAGTCTATATAATCGGTTTTACTCTTTTACTACTAGGATTATTCGTTATTGCTATTTTGGTTGGAAGATATACAATAACATTAGATAATTTTCTAAAAATAATTTCTGGTAATAACGCTGCACCAACAGTGGATAGAAATATAGTTATTAATTTAAGAATACCAAGAACCATTGTTGCGTTACTAACTGGTATGGCTTTATCAGTATCAGGACTTGTTTATCAAGAAATTTTTAATAATAAATTAGTATCACCAGATTTATTAGGAGTATCCTCTGGTGCAAGTGTAGGTGCTGCTCTAGCTATAGTCTTAGGCTTTACTGGTTTAGTTGTTAGTTGTTTTTCTTTTGTATTTGGCTTGATAACCATGCTTTTGACACTTTTAATCTCGAAAGTGTTCCGTAGTCAATCATCTGTTTTTTTATTACTCGCAGGAGTCATAGTCGGTGGATTCATGAGCTCATCTACGGGATTATTTAAGTATCTAGCGACATCAGATAGACAACTTGCGGAAATTACTTTTTGGCTTATGGGCTCATTTTCATCATCGACATATTCTAGTGTATTAATTTTGTTACCAATCGTCCTAGTAGGAGTTCTTGCTATATTCCTTTTAAGATGGAGGATAAATGTGTTGTCTCTTGGTCATAATGAAGCAACCAGTGTAGGTGTAAACTATAAATTGCTAAGAATGGTAATTATCGTATCTGCTACTTTATTGACAGCAGGTACAGTGGCCATAGCCGGAGTCATTGGCTGGGTTGGGTTGGTTATACCTCACATTGCAAGACAATTAGTTGGAAGAAATGCGAAAAGGACAATTCCGGTCACTATAATATTTGGTGCTTGTTTTATGATAGTTGTTGATATAATTTCAAGGAGCTTTACGAGTACAGAGATTCCTTTAAGTGTAGTAACAGGATTCTTGGGAACACCAATATTTCTAACAATACTGTATATGAAAAGAGGTGTTGTAAGTGAGCGTGATTAAATTTAATGAAGTAACTTTTAATTATCAAAATGCAGATACGATATTAAACAAAATAAGTTTTAATATAGAAGAACAAACTACAACAGTAGTATTAGGTAAAAATGGTAGCGGCAAATCAACATTACTTAAATTATTAATGAATT
>JBAYZV010000083.1:0-7713 GCA_041672325.1 Candidatus Izemoplasmatales bacterium | reverse complement strand
TTCTTATAATCTTGGAACGCCATTAGGATAATATAGTAACTTTCTATATTGTTCAAACTCATGCATAAGCTTATTATGTCTTGGATTATCTTTCTCTACAAAGAAGTTACACCCTTTACAATAGAGATGCTTACAAGCTAATGCACTACAATTATTTGGATACTCTTCATTGAAGAAGTAACAGTCTTTATTAGATGCTTTATTTTGATAGTTAGCCATTTAATATCTCCTGAAATTCTTTATCAAATAATCCTGAAGTAATAACCATATTGTTAATATTGTCTTTCTTATTTGGAAGACTATTATGATTGCTTACCCTAACTAGGTACTGAAGATCTAATACAGGTATCCTGGAGTTTGAGAAGTCATCATCCAGGGGAACGAATGAGTACTGATCTAAAGACTTATGATAGAAAATCTGTGTCTTTACTTTTTTTGCATTAGGCCATGGTAGTTTTGCCTTTTTAAGAGCAATCAGTAAAGAACGTGTTACATGTTCTGTATTTATTAAGAATGACCTTGGTAATCTGATATCTTGCTTATCTAACCATTCGTTATAATTGTCTTTCGCAGCTTGTTTGGTTAGAAAAGGTATTACTTCATAGAATCCGGATTGAATATCAGTTAAGATGATTATTTTTCCACCTTTATGGATTTGGATCCATTGATCTCTTCCGGATGGATTCATGTACAATTCTTTCATTTAGATTACTCCTTTTAGATAAAATAAAAACAACTCAATTGCGAGTTGTATTAATTCAGCTATAAATAGAAAAATAATCTAATGGAATCGACTGAATTATAACTCGCAGATTATAAGGATGCACCAGTCGATAATACAGAGCCTTATAATCTTTGAACATATAGCAATAACTACATGCTATAGCTTTATTTAAGGTGATTTTTTTCTTTTTTTGAAGCACGGAAGGGGGTTCGATTCCCCTCGCTTGCTCCAAAATTTGCTTGTTTAGAGAAGATTTAAATCTTCTCTTTTTTTATGAAAAAATATTGGTATAATGAATATAAGAACAATTTAATCATGTCTTACGTTTAAAAAAGTAATTTATTAATATAAAACGGTTATTAGAAAGGACTACTTATGTATAAAATAGAGTCAAATAAACAGTTCAATATTATCAAAGTAAAAACTAAAGAAATTGAAGTTGAGTTTCTTGATTATGGCGCTAGGATATATTCTTTAAAAACAAAAGATTATCAAGGCACTTTTGGAGATATAGTTTTACAATATAGCGATATTGAGGATTATATAAATGACAATATTAGTCTAAATGCAACAATTGGACCAATTGCAGGAAGAGTTAAAAACGCTAAAATAGAAGCCGGTGGAAGAGTTTATCATTTGGATAAAAACAGCGATAATAAACACACTTTACATGGTGGTTCTTTGGCTTTGTCTAGTAAGTTTTTTGATTATGAAATCACTGAATATGATAATTGTACTGAAGTGATGTTTATTTATGAAGAAGAAAGTACTGTAAAATATCTGGCCAGAGTATTTTATCAAATCTATGATAATAAAATAAATATAAATTATGAAGTTGAATCTGATCAGGATTTTGTTTTTAGTCTAACAAATCACGCTTATTTTAATCTTTCTGGAGATTTAAAGAGAAACGTTAAAAACCATATTGTTTATTTAAAAAGTAATAAACGTCATGAGGTAGATAATGACCTAATTTTTACTGGTAATATAATTAAGGAAGAAGGAATGTATGATTTCACTAAGGAAAAACCAGTAAATGATACAATTAATTCTTTGGAGAGTACAACGAAAGGTGGAATAGACGATACTTATTATTTTCCTGCTAATGACAAAAGATTTACTATGGCTTTTGTGTATGAACCGATTAGTAAAAGAATGATGAAAATAAAATCAAGTTATGACCATTTAGTGTTTTATTCACACAACAATATTAATCACCTACCGCTTAAGCATATAGAAGAACATAAGAAACATTATGCTCTATGCTTTGAGTGTGAAAAAGGTCCATATGGGTTTTATGATAGTCAAGTTAAAAATAATTTGTTGAAAAAGGGCAAATTATATCAGGAAAGTATCTTATTTGAGTTCTTAATTAGGGATTAGCATAGTTATTTTTAAAAAAAAAATAAAATTTAGATAAAAGTATTTGACAACTAATTTAAGATGTTGTATAATACGTCATGTTAAAAGCAAAACTATCGAAAGGTAGTGACGCAAAGCTATAGGGCCTTCAAATCGATGGCAGCCAGTTGCCGTTATCTAAAGATGATGGCTTTTTTTATACACTAAATTATTTGTTCTGAAAAGCAAACAAGTTTAAGTAAGTGTAAAACAAAGTAAAACGGAATCTTTATTATAAAAATTTATATACTGTTATTAGCAAAACTATCGAAAGGTAGTGACGCAAAGCTATAGGACCTTCAATACTTGGTGGTAGCCAGTTGCCGTAGATAATGATACTTTACAAAGTTGTCATTATTAAACGTCATTCGGTTATCATTTTTTTATTATAAGAGGTTCTAGGAAACACTATATTTTAAAAAAAATAATAAGGAGAATTTAAAAAATGAAAAATTTAAAAGGAAAAAAATTAGTTTTAGCATTATTAGTATTATTCGCATTAGCAGTATCTGGTTCAACATATGCATATTGGGCAAGTGAAGTTAACGGAAATAATCAAACAGTTGACAATGGAGTAAACATTGGCACTGGTGAAGAAATTACAATCGACATTACTGTATCAGATCCAGAAACATTTTCTGATAAATTAGTACCAACTACTGTAACACCAAAATCAGGTGAAACTAATTCTATCACAGTTACTTATACAGTAACATGGGAAGATGATGCATTATTAGATGGTGTTGTTGACGCAGAAGTATTAGCTAATGTTCAAAATATTAAAGTAGCTAATGTAGAAAATCCATTCGGTTTAATTAGTGTAGAAGCTAGTGAAACTAACCCTTCAACAATTGGACTTGGCGAAACAGTTACTTTTACATTTACTGTTGAAATGGCAGAACCAACTAATATTGAACAATATAATGCAGTAGCTAATAAAGAAATAACTTTCAATATTACATTTGAAGTTAATCCACAATAATTAGCACACTTAATTTAAAACTTAAATAAAAAAGTGAGGTGAAACTATGAATGCTAAAAACCGCATTTTTAAAGCGAGTTTAGTTATATTACTTGTGTTTTTAGCTCTGTTCACAGTTTCCAACACTTATGCATATTGGCAAGATTTAGGGTCTTTTAATACAACATCTAACAACAATTTATCTATTGGAAAATGGTATCATTCAAAACAGTACCAAACTGGATTTGAAAGCTATAATAACAAGAATTATGTAACTACTCAAGATGTTAATTTTGATGGTGTATTATGGGATGTATCTAATGTTATGACAGCTACTTCATCTGATGATAGTTATTATGACTCAAGAGGATTAAGGCTTAAAAACACAGCTTATTTAATGTCTTCTGAATCATTTTATGGAGTTGAGTCAATATCCTTTTACATAGGGGATACTCGTGGTGGTTTATTTGGTTTGGGAACATCTAATTATAACGTTCAAATTTCTAGTGATGGTATTAATTTTGATACAATATATTCTGGAAATGCTTCCACTTCATTTCAGTTAGTAAATATTGATGTTGAAGACTTACTAACAGACGGATATACTTTAAGTAATGGTGTAACTGTTGATTTAGAAAGTAATTTATATATAAAGATTAATTTCCAAGGTTGGGGATTGTTAACCGATAGATTGGTTAATCTTGATAATTTGACTGTTGATTATAGATCTTTGCTGAGATAACATTTGGTTTATTTATAATAATATTAAAGAACATTTATTTTATAGTAAATGTTCTTTTCTTTTTTTATATATTAGCAATTGTTTTAATAGAATAATTGTCTTTATTGTGAATATGCATTTTTCTTGTTTAAGAACATAGTATATGATATAATCTTACCAGTTTATTTTTTAAATTAGAGGAAGTAGTTAGTGTGAAAAAAACTAAAAATAGTTTTAAAGAACGTATAAAATCATTTGTATTTTACTTATTTGTAATTTTATTAGTTTTATATATTAGTGTTGAGAGTTTTATTCCAACAAAAACAGTAGAGATATTTGGTTTTAAACCATATACCGTTATTACCGATAGTATGGATCCAAAATTAGTTGATGTTGATTTGATTTTAGTAAAGAAACCTAATTTTGATGAAATCGATGAATTTGACATAATTACTTTTCATACTATTGTTGATGAGGAAGATATGATTATAACGCATTTTGTTTATTCGGTAACTTCGGTTAATGGTGTAAGAGAATACCGTACAAATGGATATAATGAGAAAATAGATGACTGGGTATTACATGATGAAGATATACTTGGTGTCTATATATTTAAAATACCGGTTTTAGGTACGGTTGCTAAATTCTTAAAAACTCCATATGGAGTAATAGTTCTTCTTATTAATTTAGGAGTGTTTATTTCAATAATCTTCTTATTAAAAAATGACAAAACTAAAGAATAATGATATTATAGAGTGTAATACGATGATTTACTTTGTTTAAATAAAGCATTAATATAAAATAGTAATCAATGATTTAATCAAGAAAGAATTATTTAAGATGAAAAAAGCAAAATTATTCACTAAAATAAAAAATATTATTTTTTATGCAATAGTAATTTTTTTAGGAAGTTACTTAGTTTTTGATATGATTGCTCCAGACTTAACTGTTTCTGTTTTTGGATTTAAGACTTATGTTATTATTTCGCCTAGTATGACTCCAGAGATTAATGTTAATGATGCTGTATTGGTAAGAAAAGCCAATCTAGACAAATTAAATGCCGGAGATATAATTACCTTTAAAGCTTACATTCCAGAACTTAAGAAATATAGTTATGTTACTCATTATATCGGTGACGTTATTTCTACCGATGATGGAATGATTTTTAAAACTCATGGTTACCTAGAAGAAATAGAAGAAGAAGATTTTGATGTTTGGGAAGATAAAGATGGAAATACAGTTAATATAACAGAAGATGACGTTTTGGGTATTGTTGCTTTTAAAATACCAAAAGCAGGACATGTGATTAGAATATTTCAAGATCCTGTCATGTTATTGCTGATTTTTGTTAATATAGGTGTGATTGCCTATGTTGTTCACTATTATCGTAAAACTAAACAAACAACAGACAAAGAAGAATAACGGTTGATTTTCAACCGTTTTGTTTTTTTAAAAATTTATAATAGTATTGTTTATACGAAAGAATCTTGAAAAAAAATATGTTATATATTAAAATAACTTTAGAGAGGTGATTCTTTATGGAATACGTTATTAATGAATATGAGACAAGATATTTTGCCGGAATTGAGTTAATAGGTGGTTTAAAAGTTGATAGTGATGATTATAAAAGAATACCGGGATTATGGGATGATTTTCGTGAGTTGTATTTAGATGGTATTCCTAACAAGAATTTAGATAACAATTTTATCGGATTGGAAATGTATCGTTTTGATTTTATGGAGTCAAAAACAATGGATTATTTTGCTTTGGTTGAAATTAAGGAATTATTTGACTGTAATGATGAAGAAGTTGTAACGAAGAAATTATCAAAAGGAAGATACATTAGTTTTAGTATTGAGCATGATGATTTACAAAATGAAGTTGAAAGAGTTTATGAGTATATAAAAAAAGAGCGTTTTAATGTTCATTTGGGGTTTGATATTAAAGAGTATTTAGTCGATGAAAATTATAAAGAATCTGGAGCTAAAATGCTTTTGACATTCAAGCTTGAAGATTAGTACAGTACTTCTAAAAAATATGGTTTGATATTTGAAATTTGTCTAAACTAATTATTTTGTTGTATGAAGCACAGATATTTCTGTGCTTTTTTTAAAGATAAATTCAAATAAATTGTTAAGATAATCTATGAAAAAAACTATAAAATTTTTTAATCAAAGATAAATTATTATGTTATAATATTAATGATGTAAGCGTTTGTAAATAAGGAGAGTATAAATGACAGATTTTACAAATTTAAAGCAATTAGAAATGATGGCTGTAGTAAAGGATAAACCAGAAAAAGGGTTCTCAATTGTTAAAAAAACTATTGACACTAATCTAAAACCTGGTGAAGTATTAATTAAAATTGTTAGTGTTAGTTTTTGCGGTACAGATTCACATATTTATAATTATGATAATTGGGCAAAAAATCGTCTAAAATTGCCTCTTACTGTTGGACATGAGTTAACAGGGGAAATTATTAAGATAGCTCCAGATGTAACTAGAGTTAAAGTTGGCGATATCGTAAGTGCAGAAAGTCATATTATTTGTAATGAATGTGAGTTTTGTTTAAGAGGTGAAGGACATATTTGTGAGAACACTAAAATAATTGGTGTGGATATTGATGGTTGTTTTGCTGATTATGTTAAGATACCAGCACAAAACTGTTTTGTTAATGATAAGTCTAGCAAGAATCTTTTACATCTTTCTGTACAAGAACCTCTTGGTAATGCAGTTCATACAGTATGTGCTTTTCCAACTGAAGGAAAGAGTGTTGTTATTGTTGGTTGTGGTCCAATTGGGCTCATGGGTGTTGATGTTGCTAAAGCATGCAAAGCAAAAACTCTTATCGCAATTGAAGTCAATGAATATCGGAGAAATTTAGCGAAAGAATTAGGCGCTGATTATGTTATAAATCCAGTTACTGATGATGTTTATGGAAAGATAATGGAAATAACAAATAATAAAGGTGCTGATGTTGTATGTGAGTTTTCTGGTAATAAAAGTGCAATTCAAATGGCTTTCAAATATATTAAACACGGTGGCGGAATGGCTATGTTGGGACTTCCTAACGAACCGATTTGTTTAAATGTAGCTGATGACATTGTTTTTAAGGGTATTCATATATACGGTGTGGTTGGTCGAAGAATTTATGAAACCTGGGACAAAATGAAGGAGTTAATTGATAAAGATTTGTTACATCTAGATAAGATCGTTACTCATCAGTTTCCGCTAAGTAAAATAAATGAAGCTGCAGAAGTTATGAATAATAAGAATTGCGGTAAAATTATATTAATCCCAGGAGAGTGAAAATGAAGGATAATTTAGAGTATTTAAAGAATCAAGTAGAAGAATTAAAAAAAGATGGTGTTTATCGAATATTACCAATTAATTATGGACCATGCGCTAATGTTATTGAATTGAATAATAAAGAAGTTGTTAATTTATCTTCTAATAATTACTTGGGTTTAGCTAATCATAAAAGAGTAAAGAAAGCTGCAATCAAAGCTGTTAAGAAATATGGTGCAGGCACAGGAAGCGTAAGAACTATTGTTGGGAATATGGATTTATTAGAAGATTTGGAAACACTTTTAGCTGAGTTTAAAAAAGAAGAGGCTGTTACGTGTTTTCAATCAGGTTTGAACTGTAATATTGGTGCGATTCAGGCGATTGTTAATAAAGGAGACTTAATTATTTCTGATTCATTGAATCATGCTTCAATTATTGATGGGGTTAGGCTTTCAAGAGCTGATAAAGCTGTTTATCAACATTCAAATATGGATGAATTAGAAAAAATCTTGAAAGAAAAAAGAGAACAATACAATACTGTTTTAATAATTACAGATGGTGTGTTTTCAATGGATGGTGATTTAGCAAAATTACCAGAAATTGTTGCTTTAGCTAAAA
>JBAYZV010000082.1:0-7727 GCA_041672325.1 Candidatus Izemoplasmatales bacterium | reverse complement strand
CTTATAACAACCCTACATATGCGGTGTTAGAAATAACAAAGAGTTTAATAACAGTAACTATCTATAATGTCTATGATAATGTCATTAAGAAATTAGAAAAGAAAAGGTAAGAAATGGATGAATTAACTAGTCAAAATAATCAATCAAAAGATATCTATTATAAACGTCTATTAGAGAATCAAACTAATGGCTCTTTATATGTGGAAATTTTGTTTGAATTTGTGAATTTTCTTACTATAACTAAAGAATATGATTTAATAATAAATGTTCTTGAAAAGCCTTTGAAAAGCGATTTTATTCAGACCTTAGAATTGAGATTAATAATAACTAATAAATTATTGAGTATTTTATTGAAAGTTGAAGACTTTCATAAATTAGAAAATATATTAGATTCTAGAGTAAATCTTTTGGGCAAGGAAAAAGATATATTAATGCAACAGTTTTATTATGCTGTTTGTTATGAAGGCTTAAATAAAAATATAGAAGCAATAGAAGTTTTAAATAATATTAAAGATAATATATCTAGTGCAAATTTGGTAAATAAGTATCTAAAATTATCGATGCTTAACTTAAAAATTGGCGATTTTAATCTTGCAAAAAAACATTTTAATACTGCTATATTGTATGATAAAAATAAAAAAAACCATACATTTTTATTAGCTGAATGTGATCTGTTGATTTATGGAAAGAATTTTCTTATGGCATTGGATATTTACGAGGATTATTATATAAAGACTAGCAATAGATATCGTTATTTAGATCGGTATTTAATTATTCAGATGGGTTTGAATAATTATTCTGACGCGTATAATTTTTATCAAAAACATTTACCAATTATGAAAAAAGTTCTTTCTAAACAATCAAGATTGATTTTTTATAAGACATCGATTGCTTTGATGAAAAAGTTAAACAACTATGAAGAAGAAGCTTTACTAGAAACATTAGTAACTGAAATTGAGGATAGTTTTTCACCTTTTAATAACCTTTATGATTTTATGATTGGTTTTGTTGAAAATAACTATAATAAAAACTTTGTAAAATCAAGAGACATAATTCATTCAGTGTTTTCTGAAATAGATTCTACAAAGCTATTTGCAAAACTTGTTTATGCCAAATTAGATTCAGGTTTAATAAAACTTACTCATTATACTAAGGGTTTATTGCTGGAAAAGAATCTTGATGTTTCTAATGATGATTTAAATATTTATGTTGATTTAAAAAAACAAGAATACCAACGAATATATATGAAGGATGATTTAATAAGTTTTAAAAATGATCCGTTTCTAACAGTTAAAACTAATTATATTTTTGTAAAAGAGATTCAAGAATTTGAATATATGATTTTTTATATAAATACTTCTAATTATTATGATTCTATAAAATTATTTGATTATGCTAGTGTTATTTTGAAGAAAATGCTCATTGATTATCAAAAGCATGACTTTAACTATTCTTTGGTGAAAAATTTGCTTAATATTTTGAATAATGAAGAATATGGTGTGTTTTTGTTAAAAGATAACAATTTAAGTCTTTTAAATGAAAAAGCAAAGAAATTATTAAATACTCAAACTGATTATTTAAGTATGGAAGTTTTTCAAAGTCACCTCTTTAAAAATATTTATGTGGATGAACTATTAAAAAACGAATCACTAACATTGAAGTATCAAACTGATAGAATAATTGAGATTGAGTTTAAAATTTTAAAAGATAATCTTGATATTTATTTAATAGGTAGTGAAAAAAAGGAAAAATCAATTGAGAAAAAATTTTTCGATTTCAAATATATTTTAGATGAATTTATTTGTGATGATATTTCTATTCTTTTGTTTAATATTAGAAGTTATCAGGATTTTATGAAGGATTATAGGTATAGTCGTTATGATAAGCTTTTAAACAAAATTTATGAAATTTGTAGATTGAGTTCTAGAAATTATTTTCATAATTTCTATTTAGAAGGCATGGATAATCTTTATTTAATATTAAAGACCAAAGATAAAAGAATTATTAAAAGGATTTATGAAGAAGTTTTCAAGACTATTGGAAATGATGCGGATATAAGGTGCTCTTTAGTTCATATAAACGATAAGATATCTAATGATGATATAGAAGACCTAAAATATTTAAACGCTCTAACAAGTCAAAAAATTAAGTTTTTAAGCGATAATAAAAATTATCGCAGAAACAAAGAAGTTTCTAGAACAATTTTGGAAAACGTTCTAAAAATAATTAAGGAGAACAATGTTCGTTTAAGTTATCAGTTGATTGTAGATTGGAAAACAAATTTATGTAAATATATTTATGTTGATGTCTTGAATCGAGTTGTTTTAGGTGATAAAGAATCTCTAAAAAGAGTTGTTAAATCTAATAACTTGGAGAATGAGTGGGATGAATTGAGAATATCAACATTAGTTAAAGAATGTAGATTAGCTAATTTTGATGGAAAGTTTTTTGTTGAAATAGGAGCTAATCTGTTAGAAGATCAGAAGTTTTTACAGAAGATTAAAAAATATTTAAAGAATAAAAGTTTTAGTAATTCGGAAGTAATTTTTGTTATTGACTATGAAGAATATTTACTTTTAGGACATGAATATAATCAAAAAGAAAGAATTGCTTTTAAAAATCTTTTTAATCATTTCAAAATTAATAGAATTAATGATTTTAAACAAATGGATTTTGTTTTCATTGATAATGAGGAAATGAATCAAGATGGTTGTAAATATTTATTAAAAATGATTAGAGCTAATGAGGTAGAAATTATTTATAATCATCAAAAGAGTAGTTTGACTAAATCTTTTTTAAGCGATAATGAATTTGATTTGGTGATGGGTGACGCTTATGAAAAATATGATAATTTAAAGAATCTTAAGAGATAAAGGAATGTTCTATGGAAAATAAATGGTGGATGAGTACTAATATATATCAAATATATTTACGAAGTTTTTTTGATTCTGATAATAATGGTATAGGAGATCTATTAGGTGTTAAAGAAAAATTGGAATATTTGAAAAGTATTGGTATATCAACAATTTGGATATCTCCTTTTTATGATTCACCGATGGATGATAACGGTTATGATGTAAAAGATTTTTATACTGTTAGTAAGGATTATGGTAGTAATCAAGATTTTAAGGATTTAGTAAATAAATGTAGGGATTTAAACATGAAAGTAGTAATTGATTTAGTTTTGAATCATACTTCTGATGAACATAAGTGGTTTAAAATTGCATGCGATCCTACGCATAAAGATTATAATAAATATCATGATTATTATATTTGGCAAAAGCCTAAATATAATGAGTCTAATGAGTTAGTAAGACCTACTAAATGGCTTAGTTGGTTTGGTGGTCCAACTTGGGATTATATTGAATCAGTTGATGAATATTACTTGCACATATTCTCTAAGAAAATGCCTGACTTAAATTGGCGAAATGAAGATATGAAAAATGATATGAAGAAGATTATAAAGTATTGGATTGATATGGGTGTTGATGGGTTTAGGGTTGATGCAGCTAATCATTTAGAAAAAAATTGGGATTTTCCTGATGGATTTCCTGGGTATGAACATTTTTCTTCGCTTCCAAAGCATCATGAATATATAAGAGAATTAACACTGGAGTTATTTGAACCCTATAACTTATTAACTTTAGGAGAGTCTGGTGGTGCTTCAAAAGAAGAACTTTTGAAATATGTTGGTTTTAATAATCATGAGTTTAATTTATTAATTCACTTTGGACATTGTTGGGCTGATACTAAAAACACCGATGAGATTCCTTATGGTAAATGGTCTAAGACATCTTTAAGAGTTAATGATATAAAAAGAAGTTATGCCCATCAATATAAATCAATTGGTAAAGAAGGTTTTAATTTAATCTATTGGCATAATCATGATCAACCTAGAGTTGTTTCTCATTATGGTAACACAGAGTTATACCATGAAGATTCAGCAAAAATGTTGGCTATAACGCTTTATTTTATGCCAGGTACAGCAATTGTTTATCAGGGTGAAGAAATTGGTATGACTAATGTTTTATATAAGTCTATTGAAGATTTTAGAGATGTCGAAGTTTTCACTGAGTATAATAAAATGATTAAAGCTGGGCTTGAAGAAAAAATAGCGTTTCAAGCAATTGTGGATAGATGTCGTGATAATGCTAGAACGCCAATGCAGTGGGATAGTACGATTAATGGGGGGTTTTCTAAAGCGAAGCCTTGGATAAACACGAATTATAATTTTCGCGAAATAAATGTTTTCAATCAAGAAAATGATCCTTTTTCAATATTAAATACTTATCGCTTTATTTTAAAACATAGAATAAAAGATAGTAAAAATATTATTTTTGGGGATATTACTTTTATTAATATCGAGGATAATGATAGTTATTGTTATATAAATAAAGGTAAAGATAGAGACTATTTAGTAATTGCTAATTTTAGAGATTATGATATTAAGGTTGATTTAGAAAACGTAGACTTAAATGGTTTTGAGTATTTTTATGGTAATGAAGTTAAATTAGCTAAGGTTATTAAACTTAAACCTTATGAATCAAGTGTGTTTATAAAAGATAAAGAATAAACTAATAAGTGATTATCGAAAAGTTTTATTACTTTTAATCTTTGTGGTTTTATGATAAAATACTTTAAGAAGAAGAGGAGAAATAACTGAATTTGTAACATCACTTTTTTGGTTATAGACATATAAATTATGAAAAAAAGAACTATTCGTGAGGAAGTAATTAAGTTAATCTATCAAGATATTATAGGTGGGGATTTCTTTTCAGAAAACCAACCAAATGAAGTCGAAGAATTGATTAACGATATAAGAGAAAAGTATCAAGAATTAGATGAAATAATTAAGTCAAATTTAGTTAAGTGGACTATTGATCGTTTAAACTATGTAGATTTAGCGATTATTCGTTATGCTACATATGAAATGGCTTATCTTTCAACACCTTCTACAGTAGCAATTAATGAAGCTTTAGAAATCACTAAGGTTTATTCTAATCTTGATGATGATCTTGCTAAAAAATTTAATAACCGTCTTTTAGAAAATATTAAGAATTTCTTGGAAAAGCAAAATGGTTAGACAGTATCTTACTGTAACTGCATTAAATCGTTATTTAAAGTATAAGTTTGATAACGATCAGGAATTAAGTAGCATTCTTTTAAAGGCGGAAATTTCTAATTTTAAGCGTCATTCAAGAGGTCATCTTTATTTAACTTTAAAAGATGATACATCACAAGTTAGTGCAATTATGTTTGTTTCAAATACAAAAGTGCTTAACTTTAATCCTAAAGATGGTGACAAAGTTATTGTTGAGGGTTATGTATCAATTTATGAAGCTTACGGCACTTATCAAATCTATATTCAAAAGATGGATTTAGATGGTGTAGGTGATTTATATTTAGCTTATGAAAAGTTAAAAGATGATTTGAGTAAAAAAGGATACTTTGCAGAAGAACATAAACAAAAATTACCTTGTTTCCCAAAAACTGTTGGGGTTATTACATCACCAACTGGAGCAGCAGTTAGAGATATAATAAATGTTATTAATAACCGTTTTCCAATGACTAGTATAATTGTCTATCCAGCTTTGGTTCAAGGTGTAAATGCTAAAGAATCAATTAAGCTACAAATAGAAAAAGCTAATCAACAAGGTCTTGTTGATGTATTGATTATTGGACGTGGTGGTGGTTCCATTGAAGATTTATGGGCTTTTAATGAAGAAATAGTAGCAAGAGCGATCTATGATTCGAAAATCCCTGTAATTAGTGCTGTTGGACACGAAACTGATTTTACTATTAGTGATTTTGTTTCCGATGTTAGAGCTTCTACGCCTTCACACGCAGCTGAATTAGTTGTTAAGAATTATCGAGATGTTATTGGAGAAATATTAACTTATCAAGAGCGGTTGGAATTAGCTTTGCTAAATCTTTATAATAATTATTTAAAACACTATAAGCAAATTGTAAATAGAAATGTATTAAAGAATCCAATGAGATTAATTCAAACTAAAGAATTAGCTTATGCAAATTTATTAGATAGATTATCGATGGTTAGTCCTGTTAATATAATTAATAATAAAAAAGAAAAAGTTGATATACTAATCAAACAGATTAGATCTGAGTTTAAGTATTTATTAAAGGATAGACAAAATACCTATCAAAATTTAATTGAAAAACTAGAACTAACAAATCCTTTAAATATTATGAAAAAAGGATATGCAATAGTTAAACAAGATGGTATGATTAAAAAACATTATACTGAAATATTAAAGGATAAAGATTTAGTTATAGCATTAAATGGTGGGGAAGTTACAACGAAAATTATCGCTATGGAAGGTGAACATAATGAGTAAACTAAGTTTTGAAGAGAATTTAGAGAAATTAGAAGTGTTAGTAAAGAAACTAGAATCAGGAGAAAATAGTCTAGATGAAGCTGTTAAACTTTACCAAGAGGGGATTTCTCTAGCAAAAATTTGTCATGAAGAATTAAAAAATGCCGAAGAAGTTATAGTTAAACTTATGGATTCTGAGGGTTTAGTCGATTTTAACAAGGAATAAATATGAACTTATTAGATATTAAAGATCCGATGTTTTTAAAGAGTTTAACAATAGAAGAACTTAATCAATTAGCCGAAGAAATTCGGGTTTTTCTTATAGATAGAATCTCTACAACCGGAGGTCACTTATCATCTAATCTAGGTGTAGTTGAATTAACTATCGCTTTACATTATGTTTTTGATTCCCCTAAAGATAAAATAATTTTTGATGTTGGACATCAATCTTATATCCATAAGATACTAACTGGTCGTGCTAAAGACTTTGATAAATTGAGAAAGTATGAAGGTTTATCAGGATATCAAAAACGTTCTGAGTCAGTTCATGATGTTTGGGAGTCAGGCCATTCATCCACAGCGATAGCAGCAATAGCTGGGTTTGAACTGGCTAAGCATTACAATCACACAAATGAAAAGAATATAGCTGTTGTAGGAGATGGGTCATTAAATAGTGGCTTAAGTTTTGAAGCTTTGAACTATTTAGGGCATCAATTACAATTATCACCATTAATTATTGTTAACGATAATGAAATGAGTATTTCTAAAAATGTTGGGAGATTATCTCGATTATTAAATAAAACACGTTCAAATAAATTGTACAATTACGCAACTAAGACAAAACATAGATTTCCAAAATTTATCTATCGTTGGAAAGTTAGAATTGCAAATATGATTCGAGGTTTTGCGAACAATTTGACCGTTTTTGATGAACTTGGTTTTTCTTATTATGGCCCTATCGATGGACATGATATTAAGAATCTAATTAAGTTCTTGGAACTAATTAAAACTAAAAATCGTCCTGTTGTTCTACATGTAATAACAAAAAAAGGCAAAGGTTATTTACCAGCAGAAAAAGACGTAACAGGTGTTTGGCATGGAGTTGGAAGGTTTAATAAAGAAACTGGTGAATTTTTCAACGAAAAAAAAGAAAATTTCGAGTCTTGGAGTAATATCATTAGTGAGTACATGATTAATTACGCGAAAATTAATGATAATTTTAGAATTGTGATTCCAGCAATGATTACAGGGTCTAGTCTTATTGAGTTTGAAAAAATGTTTCCAGATAAAATCATTGATGTTGGAATCTGTGAGAGTTTTTCAGTTTGTTTTAGCGCTGCTCTAGCATTAAATGGTGTTAAAATATTTTTACCGATTTATTCATCTTTTTTG
>JBAYZV010000081.1:0-7963 GCA_041672325.1 Candidatus Izemoplasmatales bacterium | reverse complement strand
GGGAGCTTGTTTAAAAGCGGCTATTAATTATGTTAAAAAACATAATATTAAGTTTAAAAACATTGTTGTAATATTTCCCGATTCTGGTGAAAAGTACTTTTCCACAGGGGTGTTCAACTAAAAAAAGCGCTAACTAAGGCGCTTTTTATTTTTAAATTAAAAAAAATAAAAAAATTAGCACTTAAGTATTGACAGTGCTAAAATATATGTTATAATATAATTGTCACTCGATATAAGAGAGTGCTAATAATTTTAAAACAATAAGGAGGAATTATTATGACAAAATTAGTAAAAAGAAACAATTCTTTATCATTCTTCGATGATTTCTTCGATGACTTTTTTCAACCAACAACTAGGAGTTTGAATGCAAGTATGAAAACTGACATTCTTGAACTAGAAAAGGGATATGAATTGCAAATTGATGTTCCAGGATTTGATAAGGAAGATATCAAAATTACCTTAGAAAAGGGTTACTTAACAATTGAAGCTAAAAAAGAAAAAGAAGAAGAAATCAAAGATGCTCACTACTTAAAAAGAGAAAGATTCTTAGGTTCTTGCGCAAGAAGTTTCTTTGTAGGTGAGGAAATTGCTGAAGAAGATATCAAAGCTGAATATGATAAAGGAACTTTAAAAGTCTTCGTTCCAAAAGAAGGCACTAACGTTAAAGAAAAGAAATATATTGCTATTGAATAAGGTTTAAACTGTTTTAAAGAAAAGCACTTGCTTAAAGTAAGTGCTTTTCTTTTGATACAATTTAAAAAGTCAATTCATCATGAACTTTTTTTTATGATATAATATTTTAAAGGTGATATTATGGATTTATTAAAAGATATAAAGAATCATTCTTTAATAATAGCTAATAATCAAGATAAACTAGAAATGTTGAATTATTTTAGTAATAATTCAGTATTTTTAAATCTTGATTTTTTTGAATCATTTAATACTTACTCAAAATTTAATATTAATTATACATTTTACTTAAAAGAAAAGTTTAATATTGAACCTTATTTAAGTGATCGACTTAGAAAGTATTTTGATTATATTGACATAAATAAAATTTATGATTTAGATAAACTAAATTTATTAAAAAATGTAAAAAAGCAATTAGTAAATGATTTAATCATGAAAGAAAAGAAAAGGGATTATCATACATTATATTCAGTGAATGATAGCTATGTTCCTGAATTTTTATCTGGCGAAATTATTGATATTTCAACAAAAAATATAAGTAATAAACCAGTTTGTCTTTATAAAGCTAAAAATCAAAAAAATCAGATATATTTTGTTTATGAAAAAATAGTTGAATTGCTAGAAAAGGGCGTTTCCATTAACAAAATTAAAGTTTTGAATTCTAGTGAAAATGATGATATTGGTTTAATAAAATTGTTGAAAGATGCTAATATACCTTATAATTTATCTAAAAGAAAATCCTTAACTGAATATCCTTTAATGATTAAACTAATTACCACTTTGAGAAATGATGGCTATTTAGCTTGTAAAAAAATGCTTGAAGAAGTAAAAATAAATGATATAACTAAAAAAATATTTCGTGTGTTTAATTCTTTTGATTCTAAATTAATTATTAAAAATATTGATGTTTTTATTCATGAACTTAAGAAACTTTCGATTGTTGATTTAGGTTTTAAAAATGCTATTACTATCACTAATTTTAATGATGTAGTTTTTAACGACGAAGAATACTATATCCTTATGAATTATTATGAAGAGTATTTTCCTAAAAAATATTTAGATAATGACTATTTAAGTAATAACGAAGCAAAAAAGATTTCTTATCCAAGTTCATTTACTTTAAATAGACACTTGCGAGCTAGTGTTTCTTCAAGGCTTAACAGAATTGATAATTTGATATTAGTATATCCAAACAAGGTTATTGAAGAAGTTATTCCATCCAGAATAACTTTAAATCGTGAAGTGAAAGAAGAGTTTTATGAGTATTTTGTAAAAGAAGAGACTTATTTAGATGATTTTATTTATTTGGATTTTGCTAAAAAAAGATATGACTTTGATAATTACAACATTATTAGTCCAGATTTGATACGGTTGAATAATGTGTTTTTAAACAAGCATAAGTTATATATACCATATTTTTCAGGAATTACAAAAGATACATTAGATGTTCTCGTTAATAAGCATAATACTTTATCTGCTTATAAATTAGAAACTTTTAATCTTTGTCCTTTTAAATATTACTTAAGCTTCTTATTAAAATTAGATAATTTTTCTGGAAATATATTTACATATATAGGAAATGTTATCCATAAGGCGTTGGAAATGAAAACAAAAGAGGGAGATTATGATTTAGACTTTATTTTAGATTCTTATGATTTTCCTGAAGAAGAATCTTATAAGTTTTTAATTTTTAAGGAAATAATTACTGAAAATGTAAATATGATTGAACAAATAGTAAGTGAATTTGAAAATAGTTCCTTGTTTAAGAAGGTTTATTCAGAACATAAAATTAATATAGATTTTGATGAAACATTTACGCTAAGTGGTGTTATTGACAAAATTATGATTGATAAAGAAAATGGTTATTATTTAATAATTGATTACAAATATGGGGACGAAAATTATAGTCCAAATGATATTGATAAAGACTATGACTTACAATTGCCGTTTTATTTGATGGCTTATCAAAAAGAAGAACCAGAGTTGAAACCAGCAGGAATACTTTATCAACAAACTTCTTTATTAAAAGAAACAAGAGGTAAAATCAATAATTACAAGATGAAAGGTTTAATTATAGACCTTGTTTCGGTTATTGAAAGATTTGACCCTTCTGTAACTCGTATTCAAGGAGTTAGTATTAATAAAGATGGTTCTTTGCCTAAAAGATCTAATAGTTTTATTTCTCCAATGGATTTAGATAAGTTGATTGTAAAAACAGAAGAAAGAGTTAGAGATATTGCTAAAAAGATTTCTTTAGGAGATTTTAAAATAATGCCGATACTTACTGATAAAAATCAAACAACTAATGATTCTATCTCTTGTCAATATTGTCCGTTTCATACGATTTGTTATTCTAAAAATAAACATTTAGGTGGTGAGTAATATGCGCTATACTAAAAGTCAAGAAGAAGCGATATATTATCAAGGTAAAAATGTCTTAGTAAGCGCTAGTGCAGGATCTGGGAAAACTGGTGTTTTAAAAGAAAGAGTTCTTCAAAAATTAAAACTAGGTTATGATATTGATCAATTAGTAATCTTAACTTTTACAGAGGCTGCGGCCGCTGAAATGAAAAATAGAATAGTACAAGAAATCCATAAAGAAAATCTTACTAATCAAATCGAGAAGATTGATAACGCAATTATCTCGACTTTTGACGCTTTTACTCTAAGGGTAGTTAAAGAGTATCATTACCTTTTAGAATTAGATAATGATATCTCCATTAGTGATGAGGTTATAATCAAGACTCAAAAATATGAAACAATTGATAATGTACTTAAGGGCTATTATGTAGAAAATACAGATGATTTTAAAGTTTTTTTTAAGAAGTATTTTAGTAAATCTGATTCATGGTTAAAGTCTTCTGTATATAGTGTTGGCGAAGCTTTGAGGAAATTGCCTAATTATAGTGATGTTTTAGATGATTACTTCAATAAATATTTGAACGATGGATTTTTAGAAGATTTAGCCCAAAAATATATTTATAATTACTTGGAAGAATTAAAAAATCTATATCAGGGTTTCAGAGAAGAATTTTTGGAAAACATAAATATCTATCCAGAAAATTATCAAGAATACCTTTTAAATTTAGATGGCTTAATAAAAGACGTTTTTAGTAAAAAGAATTCGGTCGATTTATATAATAAATTATCAAGTATTAGTTTACCTAATAAGCCCCGTAAGAGCGAGCTTGTTAAACCGAATATTGCTAAATTTTTAGAAGAAATCGGTAAAGATTTTAAAGAACTATTTATTACAGAATATACTGATATAGTAAATAACTTTAAAACATCTACTCCTAGTATTATTATGTTATTAAAAATAGTTAAAGACTATTTAGAAGAATTTGAGAAAGTTAAGTTAAATAATAAATTATTTTCTTTTGATGATATCATGTTTTTAGCAATTAAGCTTTTTAAAGAATTTTCTGATGTAAGGCTTAAGTTTAAAGAGTCGATTAAAGAAATATTAATTGATGAATATCAAGATACAAATGATTTACAAGATGAGTTTATTAGTTTGATTGCGAACGATAATATTTTTATGGTTGGAGATGTTAAGCAATCAATTTATCGTTTTCGTGATGCAAATCCAAAGAATTTCATGAGAATATATGAAGACTATATGAATAGTAGTAATGGAAAAGCAATTTTTTTACAAGAAAATTTTCGATCTAACGATTTTATTTTAAAAGCGATTAATAGTGTTTTTAGTAAGATTATGACTTCAAAGGTTGGAGGAATAGATTATAAGAATGAACAGGTTTTAATTACTGGTTTTGATGAAAGTTTTCCTTTACATATAGATAATGCAATTAGTTATGGTCTATATGATCTTGAAAAAATCAAGGAAGCTTATGGGGAATTATCTAAACCAGAGATTGAAGCGCATTTAGTTGCACAGGATATTAAAAAAAGAATTAGTAGTAACGAGAGTATTTTTGACTTGAAGAAAAACCTTAAAAGAGTTATTAAATTTGAAGATATAACAATTCTTGTTGCCCAAAAGAGTGATTTTTTGACTTATTCAAAGATTATTTCAAACTATAATATTCCTATAGATATTTATGATGATGAACCATTCTTTTCTAGTGATGAGATTAGTTTTGTTTTTCAATACTTATTATTAATCTACTGTTTTAAAGATAATTCATATTTTAAAAAGTATTTTAAAACTGCGCTATATGCAGTTGCTAGATCGTTTGTTTATAAAATTAAAGATCAAACTATTAGCGAGTTATTGACTTTTAAAAAATTTAGTGATATTAATGATATATCTTGCCTTGATGAATATGATGAATTTAGAATAATTAAAGATGATATATCCTATGTTATCTCTAATTATTGGGATTTTCCTCCCTATAAGATACTTGAAGCTGTCTATGAAAAAACTAGGATATATCGTAATATAGCATTACTTGATAACCCTAGTAAAAAAGAAGAAAAACTGGACTTTTTTCTAGAAAAAGTTGGAAGTTTTACTGAGTTTACTTATAAAGATTTAGTTGAGTATTTAGAAATTATTATAAATACAAATGAATTTGATATACAGTATTCAGAACAAAAAAGTAATGTTAATGCTGTTAAACTAATGTCTATGCACAAATCAAAAGGATTACAATTTCCAATTGTTTATTTGATTGGACTTTATAAAAGGTTTCATAATCCAGAAAGTAAAGAACCGTTTATTTTTAATAAGGATTTCGGATTACTAACTAGGTCATATGTAGATGGATTCTTTAATAATTATATGAGGAAACTTTATTTTCAAGAAGTAGAACAAGAGAATCTTTCTGAAAAAATAAGACTTTTATACGTTGCGATGACAAGAGCGATTAATAAAATTGTTGTTTATCTTGATTATGATGAAACTTTATTAGAAACAAATAAGAAGATAAACAGTTTTAAGAATATTTTTTATATGACTAATAATTTTGATGTTGATAGTATTATTGATTTTAAGATTAATGATTTGTCTAAGAGTAAAGAAACTTTAGAGAATAATCAAGATATGATAAAATTTAAAAAATTTAGTTTTGTTAAAGAACCTATAAAAAAAGCAAATTATTCTAAGACTATACTAAATCTTCTTGATGATGATATAATAAGTGTAATAGATGTTGGTAACGAATATCATCATTTGTTGGAAACGATAGATTATTATAATGTAGATGAATCAATATTTAGATTTCCTATCGTCTTAAAAGAAGCTATAAATATATTAGTAAACAGTTCTTTATTTAAAAAATTAAAAAAACCAAATTTTTATCAAGAATATGAGTTTTATCAAGAAACTGATTCATTAGTTTATCGTGGGGTAATTGATCTTTTAATTATTGATGAAGATTGTGTTTATGCATTGGATTACAAATTAAAAAACATTGATGATCCTGCTTATGAAAGCCAATTAATCGGTTATTATAAATTTTTAGAACCAAAAGTAGATAAACCAATTAAATTATTTCTTTTCTCCTTAATTGACAAGGTGCTGAAAGAAGTTATTTTGTAATATACTTAAATTAGAGTGGGGGTGGATTTTTAATGGCAAGAGTTGATATCTTAGGTAATGCAAAGTTGGCATTTATAGCTAAAAACTATAAAGAAGCTTTTAGTTTATTTAAAAAAATAGCTAAAGAATCAGAAGAAGCGGCTTATTATCTAGGTCTAATGTACTATCACGGATATTTTGTGAGTGTTGATGATAATCAAGCTTTTTCTTATTTTAAGCGTTCTTGGGAAGGCCTTTTTGAAGAAGGAATTTATATGTTAGGAAGAATGTATGAAGAGGGTAGAGGCATTGATAAAAACTATGAACAAGCTTTTAAATTATATGAAGCAGCGATTCATAGTGTGAATGCAAGATTAAGAATGGCTAATTTTTATGAAAATGGTAAGTATGTTCCTAAATCGATTACAAATGCAATAAAGATATATAATCAGTTGCAAAAAGAAAGAAATGCTTTTGCGATGTATAAAATAGGTATTTTTTATTTTCACGGTATAGGCTTAAAACAAGATTTAAATAATGCTTATAAATGGCTAAATAAAGCATTGCTTGCAGGGTCGGTCGAAGCTATGAATCATTTTAGAATAATTGGAACCAAGAGTAAGAACGATGGTAGAAGCACATCAGAATTATTCTTAGCTGGTAAGGGTTTGGTTGAGAAAAAACAAACGGAAGAAGCGATTCCTTACTTAGAAGCAGCTGCTAAAGAGAAATATTTGCCAGCTATTATTACTATGTATGAAATATATAAAAATGGTATTGGTTTAGATGTTAACTTAACCAAGGCTTTTGAAGTCATAAAAAAATACGAAAGTTATAATGAGCCACAATTGTATTTGTTAATTGGCAGAGCTTATGAGTTGGGTGAAGGTACGAATTCATCATACCCTCAAGCGGCAAAATATTATGAAGCAGGCGCTAAGTTGGAATTTCCACCCTGTGTTTTAGCGCTGAAAGAAATTAGGGGGTATTAAAGAATGGCTAATTTAATTACACCTAAAGAGTTAAATGATACTGGGGATCAATATTTCTATGGCAATGGTATCGATAAGAATATTGAAGTTGCTTATACTTATTATAAAAGAGCAGCTGATCAAAATAATCCGATAGGTTATGCAAATGTTGGTAAGTATTTCTTAGTGAAAAATCAGTTTAAAGAAGCTTTTAATTATTATGAAAAAAGTGCTGATTTAAAATATTCATACGCATATATTAAATTATCTGAGATGTATCTAAATGGAGTTGGTACTAAGAAGAACAAAAAGAAAGCATTTAAAAATCTAGAAGAGGCTGTTAAGTTACAAGAAGTTGATTCTTATCATTTGTTAGGAAAATATTATTTATTAGGAATAGGCACTGGTAAGAATGAGAATAAAGCTTTGAGATTATTTGAACTTAGTGCTCAAAATAATAATTCTGAAGGTATGTTCTTATTAGGACAATTATTAATAACTGGTAAAAGTGTTAAAAATGATTTGGATTCTGCTTTCTTTTATTTGGATAAAGCAGCTGTAAACAAGAATATTAACGCTATCAACTATTTAAAGAAGTTATATGAAGAACCTCATGCTTACTTAAAAAAGAAATCTGAGTTATATCGAAAAGAAATGTGGTTTTATTACGATGAATTACTAGCTAATGTTGATGATGTGGATGCGTTAAAAAGAACTGCTTTCAGGTATTATTATGGTGATGAAATTGTTAAGATAAATTTTGAAAAGTCATTAAAATACTTTAAAATACTACATGGACTTGATGAGGTTGATGGAT
>JBAYZV010000080.1:0-8036 GCA_041672325.1 Candidatus Izemoplasmatales bacterium | reverse complement strand
TAATAAAACTTTATAGTGAAAACGCTTATATTAAACAAATAAATCATGCATCATTGATTTATTTGTTTTTTATTTGTATAATACAAAAAACTAACAGACAATATTAACAAACACAGGACAGTTTAAAAAAACCTAATAAGAAGGTATAAATATGAAAAATTATACAAAAGAAGAAATAATAGCTAACGCAAAGAAAGAAAACGTCAGATACATTAGATTAATGTTCACTGATATTATCGGCACAATTAAAAGTGTTGAAATACCGATAGGCCAACTTGAAAAAGCTCTCGATGGGAAAGTAATGTTTGATGGTTCTTCGATCGAAGGTTTTGTTAGAGTCTTAGAAGCTGACATGTATTTAAAACCAGATTTTAGCACTTGGTTAATTCATAGTTGGGAGGAATCAAAATACGGGAAAGTAGCTCGTCTATTTTGTGATGTATATACTCCAGATGGTAAACCTTCATCAGCTGATCCTAGATCTAACCTTAAAAGAATTGTTGAAAAAATGAAAAAATTAGGTTTTTCAACATTAAATATTGGCTTTGAACCTGAATTCTTTTTATTTAAACTTGATGAAAACGGAAAAGTTAATTTAACCATGACTGATCAAGGTGGCTATTTTGATTTATCTCCAATTGACGGCGCCAGTGACTGCCGAAGAGATATTGTCCTAGAATTAGAAAAAATAGGGTTCACGATTGAAGCATCACATCATGAAGTAGCCCCAAGTCAAAATGAAATTAATTTTGAATTCACAAACATTATTGAAGCTTGTGACAATGTTCAAACTTTTAAACTAGTTGTTAAAAACATTGCTAGAAGACATAATCTACACGCTACATTTATGCCAAAACCAATTGAAGCAATAAACGGTTCTGGGATGCACACCAACTGTTCTTTAGCTGACTTAGATGGCAAAAATGCATTTTATGATGAAAAAGATCCAATGGGATTATCCTTAGTCTCTAGACAATGGATATCTGGCCTTTTAAAACACTCTCGCAATTTTTGTGCCATAACAAATCCTACAGTCAATTCTTATAAACGTCTAGTTCCTGGATATGAAGCTCCATGTTATGTTAGTTGGTCAGAACACAATCGCTCTGTAATGATTAGAATTCCAGCTACTAGAGGTATAACAACCAGAGCTGAAATAAGATCTGTTGATACAACAGCTAACCCATATTTAGCAGTCGCTGTAATTCTCGCCTCAGGACTTGATGCTATCGAAAATAATATTCCGTTGATAGAGCCAATTAATGAAAACTTATTTGAATTAACAAAAGAACAAAGACAATCACTTGGAGTTCAAAATCTACCTGAAAACTTAAAAGAAGCTATCGAGTTATTAAAGGAAGATGAACTTATCAAAGAAACATTAGGTGATCACATTTTCAATAAATTCATTGAATACAAAGAAAAAGAGTGGGATGAATTCAGTAAAACAGTTACTGAATGGGAAATCAAAAAATATATCCATATTATTTAAACAAAAAGAGTTAGGAATTTTCCTAACTCTTTATTTATTCAATATCAATGATTCTCATTGTGTTAGTAGACCCATGTTTTTGGCCCCAACCCGAGGTGATAACCAGTGTGGCACCTTTCTTAAACCCGAAATCCTTAGCTACCTGAATAGCTACTTGATCATGATATCTTAAATCTGTGATATTTGCTCCAATAGTTGCAAATACTCCCCAATAATATGATAATCTTTGGCAAGTATCAATACTATCAGTTACTGCAATGATTGGAACTCCAGGGCGAAATTTACACATTCTTTTAGCAGTACCACCAGTTTCAGTAAATGCAATAATTACTTCTGCTTTTGGTAAAGTTAAAACAGTTTGACTCACCGCTATCCCAATTGCATCATTGGTTGTTTGATGTGAAGATTTAATAGCTTTTTGTAATCTTTCTTCATATGGAATAATGTCTTCTATCGCTTTAGCAATTGTATCCATTGTTAATACTGATTCAATCGGATAATTTCCAGCAGCTGTTTCTCCGGATAACATAATAGCATCTGAACCATCCAAAATAGCGTTAGCAACATCACTTGCTTCAGCTCTTGTTGGCCTTGGTGAAACCATCATTGACTCCAGCATATGAGTCGCTGTAATAACTGGTTTCCCAACTTCATTAGCTCTTTTAATGATTTTCTTTTGATAAATAGGTACTAATTGTGTTGAAACTTCAACACCTAAATCACCTCGAGCTACCATAATTCCATCAGAAACACTTAATATCTCATCTAAGTTATCTACACCTTCTTGATTCTCTATTTTTGAAATTAATTCTATTTTTTCACTATTTTCTTCTTTAAGAATTTCTCTTACAGCTAGAACGTCTTCTTTTCTCCTAACAAATGATAAAGCTATCATATCCACTTTGTTTTTACATGCAAAACGAATGTCAATATCATCTTTAGCAGAAATAAAAGGCATAGTTAATTTGACATTAGGAACATTTACTCCTTTTCTACTTTTAATAACGCCAGGGTTATTAACAACACAAGTAAAATATTCTTCTTCTTTTTCAACAACAGTTAATCTCATTTTACCATCGTCTATTAACAAATAATCTCCAACAGATATATCAGAAAACAATTCTAACGCTGTTATTTGAAATACTTCCTTAGTTCCAAGTATCTCTTCCTTAACTATTTTAACGTGATCGCCAGTTTTAAACGTTGCTTGATTGTCTTTAAACAATCCAGTTCTAATCTCTGGCCCCTTAGTATCAGCCATAATTCCAATATATCGATTTAATTCCTTTGCTTCTTTTCTTATCATATCTATTCTTGCTTTGTGTTCTGCTGGAGATCCGTGAGAAAAATTTAATCTAGCTACATTCATTCCTGTATCAATAATTTTTCTAATCATTTCCGGTGAATCAATAGCCGGGCCAACAGTACAGACAATTTTAGTTTTTCTTTTCATAACTGCCTCCTTGTATTATTAGTATTATACTATAATTTCTACAAAAAATATATCAAAAAAATAGAATCCGGAGAAACTAGTATTTTTGTTTCTCCGGAATAACTCCCCTAACTCCACCACGAGGATCATCTACATCAAAATCATATCTTGGTATTAAATGAAGATGTAAATGCATAATTGTTTGCCCTGCACTTTTACCGTTATTAACTCCAATATTGTATCCAGTTGGCTTATACTCTTTATCTAATATCTTTTTACAAGCTAATAAAGCATCATTAACCGCAATTAGTTCTTCTTTATTTAATAAAAAGTAATTTTCAACATGTCTTTTTGAAATGATAAGTATATGGCCTTTAGTTACAGGAAAACTATCATATATACAATATATATACTCGTTTTGATAAACAATTTTTTCTAACACTCTTTGTAAATCACAAAATAAGCATTTCATTTTTTAACGAAAAGACTAATACCAAGAACAATCAATACCCCAGGTAATAAATACCCCTTAAAATCAATGTCTCGTTCTCTTAAGAACAAAGCAACACCAATAACTAACAAAATAACATTTCCCGTAGTTACACCTTGTTTAGACATTGAAATTAATGCTGGTGCAATTAAAAAAATTGTCCACCAGCCAGCAAAGCTGAAGAAATCAAATGTTATTACATTAAGAGCGTTTAATAAAAACACAACCCCAATTATTACTAATAGTATTCCAAAAACTCTTTTGTTTGACATAGTGAATCCCCCTTTATTTATACATAGATTTTACTCGAAAACTAATAGTTTTGTCAATTACTATTAATACTTATAAACAAATATTACCTATTGTTTAAAGAATTAATTTACATATTTTTTATATGTTTTATCTTATCTATAGAATATTAGAAAACTTAATACTATACTTCTTCTTCATCTTGTAATTGGTCATTCCAATCAATAACCGCGCTATTTCTTCTGATTTTTACACAAGCAACATTTTTAGCTACTTTAATTTTGAAACTCATTCGTCTAATATCGCTCGGAAGTAATGAATCAGCTGTTAGTAAGTAATGATTATGATTTAGACTCGCTAGCCCATAAACTAAATATAAATAAATAGCTGCGCTAAGTCCTAAATCCAAATAAGTTTGTAAACTATTATATTTACTTGCATTATCATATACGTTTAGAGGTAAATAAGACTTAAACAACTTGTTAGCTTCTCTTTCATTATCATAATTTACACCTATTAAACTCAAAATAAACTGACCTAGAGCACTAGGGTTAGTTTTACTGCGATAATATGAATAAGTGTTTCTCTTAACTAATTCCTTAAAATCATCTGGAAATAAATAGAAAAGATTTAAAATGTCCGGAAAAGCAATTTCTTCTTCTGTTTTAAAATATTTGTCGTAGTACTGAATCAAATTACTAACATTAGGTTGTTGAAGATATATTTTTCTTCTCGCTTCTCTCAATTTATCTATTAATATATCGTATTCTTTTTCTTTTAAATAATCCTCTATTTTTTTTCGCTTATCTACTTTTGCTAAAGCTACCATGTTAGCAGTTTTACCAAAACAATCCCTAATTAAATAATTCAAAAGAGCACTATTATCAATATCCTTAATTTGATTATCCAAACTTTTAACTTTTAAAACTTGATAATTAGTTTTTTTATCATTCAAAGTTATATAATCCATATAGAAAGATGATATTTCTAAAATCATTTCTAGACCGCCAACGTCCAATATACTCTTATCCATCGTTCTCTCAATATAATCGACAAGATTATAAACAATTAGTGCATTAACATACAAGTTATTTTCTTTATCAGTATATAAAGCTCCTTTTCTATTTAGACTTTGAGCTTTTTGTTGGGCTTCTTTAAGTGTATATATTCGAGAAATCAATTGTCTTCTAGCTGATTTATAATCATTATTCAAATAGTACTTAAACATATACATTTCATTTGCATATGATGTATCAATATAGTGTTCTGTTAATCCATAACTAGAAATTATTCTTTGTTTTTTCACCGGACGATGAGATATTAACTGAAACTGATTAAACTGAAAAAACCTATCAACCAAATCATTTCCATATATTTCTACTCTAGAAGACTTCCAGAGTTTATCCCAAGTCTTTTTGTTAATAGCAAGATTCTCTTCAAAACTAAGCTTTTTTATTTTTCTTAAAACATTAACTAAGTACTCTAAATTTTTACGTTCGTCTGTATTTATAATAGCGTATTTAACTATTTCATAATCGCGGTTAACTTCAGCTTTCAAAATATATGTCTCTTGATGCAAAACATCCTTATCACGATTCTTATGTCTGAAGTTTTTTTCAAAACCATAAACGATATTTAGCGATTTACCAAGTTCTTTTACTTTGGCTTGCAAATAGATATCTCCATCATTTCTAAAACTAATATCTTCAAAAACATCTTTGTATTTCTCGCTTAAAGCTAAATCATATCCATGAGTTATTTCTAAATCTATATTTTTACTAACAAAAAATATATATTTTGAAAACATATTGGTTCTATGGCTTTGGCTCAAAAATCTTTCGCTATGGATAGTTATGTCAGTATCGTTAATATTATAAACTGTTGTTCGAGAAAAAAGACCTGTTTCCAAATCAATACTTTGTTCATGAGATATAGGTAAAATGTTATTGGGATGCAAAACAGTTCCATTGTAACTTATAGTTGTATAAAAAGGATTGAAGACACTAATATAGTTTAAGTCTGTTCCGTATGTTTTAGTTAAATCAGCAATCTTTAAATGTGAAAAATCACTTTGATTTAATTCATCCATAATACCAGTAAATCCAAGGTATCCATTTGACAAAAGATATTTACTATTTAAAGCTTCCATTTGTTCAATTATGAAACCATTACTTTTAATTATTGACATAAAAGCCTCCTATCAAATCCGACAATAAAATTATATCTTAAACTACTTTAATAAAACAATAATTACTTAAAAATCTTTATAATTTTTACTTTTATTATTCTTTTTATGGCTTTTTCATTTTTACACTTAAAAAAACCCTAGATAAGTGAAAATATAATTTTTATTTGTTGCTTTTTTATCACTTATTTGTTAAAATATTAACGCGATTACTAATGGAGGTGAAATAATGGCTAATAACAAACAACAAATGAAACGTAATGTTCAAAATGAAAAAAGACGTTCTGCAAATGCTTCTTTTAAGTCTTCTTTAAAGACAGCAATGAAAAATGTTGAAACAGAAGTTAAAAACAACGAAAAAGAAAAAGCAATCGAAGCATTAAATTTTGCTTACAAGAAATTAGATAAAAGCGTTGCTAAAGGCATTCATCATAAGAATTATGCTAATAGACAAAAGTCACGTTTAACAAACAAAGTTAACGCTATGTAAGAAAAAAGCCAGAGGGCTTTTTTTTATTTACCACCAAGAAAATATAATTCAGGCCCTAAATCTTTATCGATTCTTCCTGATTTAATAGAATAATCTAATTCTTCTAGGTTTTTAATATTTTCAAAAAGCAGTTCATCCCTAACTTCAGAAGCATTTTTCATCATATAATATACTCTACCACTAGAATAGCCAAAAAACTTTTCTATATCAGTTTTATTATATTTAATGTTCATAAGAGCTTTTGTATATAATATTTCTAAAAATTTATTAGCTACAACAGCTAGAATCTGAGTTGTTTTTACATTGTGTTCAACTAAATCGAAGTAAACTTTAAAAACTTTTTCTCTGTTTTTATCTAGCAATGCATTAACTAACTCAAAAATATTATCCTCAATCTCACGGTTGATAACTTCAAATACCATATCCGCATTGATTTCTTCAAGATTATATGAATAGTATATGAGTTTTTCTAACTCATTGTTTAGATTATCCATATTTGTGTTTGCACGATTAATAAACTGTGTTAATGCAAAAGGTTGAATCTTCAAATTATGCTTGGCTAATTGCTTTTTAACGTAGTCATATACATCAAAAGCTTTATCATTAATCACAAACTTTTTAGTGATAATATTTTTAGTTAAATATTTTGTTAGTTTTGTTTTTAAGTCTAGATTATCTGAATAAACTTGAATCACTAAAATTGTTTGATCAAATTTCATCTCACAAAAATTAATTAATTTACTAGCTTCTTGTTCTGTAATGTTTTGGTCAGTTGTTAAGAACTTAGCATTCTTTATGACAACGCCTTTTTTATCAGTCAAAAAAGGCATGGTCATCGCATTAGTTACAGCTAGATCAACGCCATCTTCTTCACCATCATATACTTCTATCATATTTAAATCGATTTCGTTTTCTTTAAAAACTAAATCGGTTTCTTTTTTTATCATGAAGTGATCTTCTCCATAAAACAAATAACAATTACGATTCATCTAGAAACCTACCCTTTTTATTATTACTATCTATTATAACAAAAAAACCTTTATTTGTGCATAAAGGCTTAATTATTTAAATGATATTTTGGTTTTTCCCCTAAAAGATAAGTTTCAACAATACTAATATTTAAAAACGGCGAATAATAAAACATAACAGAACCAGACATATCGGTTCTAAATACATTGATTCTATTATCAGTTAGTTCTTTTATAACATCTTTATCTGGATGATTATAATTGTTCAGCCCGACTGATATGATTGCATTATCAGGCTTGATTTTGTTAATAAAGTTCTTTGTAGAAGAAGTTTTTGAACCATGATGTGCAACTTTTAATACATCGATTTTCAAATCATATTTATTGATTATCTCTTCTTCAACAGCTTTTTCTATATCTCCAGTAAAAAGCCAATAATCATTTCCAATTTTTCCATAAAGAGTTAACGAGTTATTGTTCTCATTTTCATCATGAAATTCATTTAAATTAACTAAGGTAATATCTCCAAATTTTAGTTCATCTTTTTCCCTAAGAACTATTTGCGAATAATCACCATAGCTTGTCAAAATGCTGTTTACTACTAACATCTTTACATCCAAATTACTTAATATGTCTAAAGCTTCTCCGTTATGATCATCATGATTATGAGTTATTATTAAAGCATCTAGCGTCTTTATATTATGTTTATTAAAATAATTGATAACACTGT
>JBAYZV010000079.1:0-8063 GCA_041672325.1 Candidatus Izemoplasmatales bacterium | reverse complement strand
GTATCCTGATGATACAGCAGCAATTGGCGGAATGAAATACCTAATTGAGCACGGATTCTCTATTCCTAGAGATGTTGCGATATGTGGTTATGATGGTGTTGATATATCTCAATTGGTTACTCCAAAGCTTACAACTATCAAACAAGATATCCATAAATTGGGGAACCTTGTTACAAATCTTTTGATTGATAAAATTGAAGGCAAGAAAACAAAAAATGAGCATTGGGTTGATGTAGAATTGTTAGTAGGTGAAACGACATAAAAAGATTGAATTGAATAAATTTAATCTTTTTTTATTTTTTTTGTTGAAATATAGAAACAAGTGTGATAATCTATAAATGTAAGCGGTTAGATTTTTATCAAATGATTCAAACATATTTTTTTCTTCCAAAATCTAACCGGTTAGAAAATTTATTTATTTGTCTTTTCTTCTCTTTTTTTGTTTATTTTTCTAACCGGTTAGATTTATTCTTCACGAGGTGATTAAAGTGGCGACTATTTATGATATTGCTAAAAGAGCTAATGTGTCAACTACAACGGTCTCAAGAGCTCTTAATAATCACAACGATGTTAAGTTATCAACTAGAAAGCGTTTGGTTCGTCTAGCGGAAGAAATGGGATATCAACCAAATTCCAAAGCAAAATCACTAGCCACTAGAAAAAGTTGGTCATTAGGAGTACTACTTATTGATGATCATGATAGTGGGTTAAATCATACATTATTCGCTAATATTATTGATTCTATCTCAAAGACAGCTTCAAGAAGAGGTTATGAGTTAACATTTTTATCTAAAACTCTTGCTGATTCAACTGTGTCATATTTACAACATGTAAATTATAGAGGATTTGATGGGGTTATTATAGCAAACACTAATATTAACGATCCTAATGTAAAAGAACTAATTGAAAAAGTTAATTATATCGCCTGTATTGATCAAATTCATTCTAATGCGATTTGTGTGAACTCACAAAACGAAGAAGGTATGAAAATTACTCTGTACCATTTATTTAACAAAGGATATAAAAGAATAACATACATTCACGGTCAACTTAATAATTATGTTACGCAAGAAAGATTAGCGGGATTTAAAGAAACAGCTAAACATTTAAATATCGAAAATGAATGTAAATACATTGAAGGTAAATATACATGTCCTGAAATAGCTTACGACATAACGAAAAAAATTATTGAAAATGGTCTTCCGGACGCCATAGTTTATTCAGATGATTATTGTGCGAGTGGCGGTTTGAAGTGTTTAAAAGAACATGGTGTTAAAGTACCTGAAGATGTTGCTATCATGGGGTATGATGGAGTTGAAATTGCCAGCTTGATAACACCTTCATTAACAACTATACACCAAGATACAGATAAAATTGGTGAGGTAGTTACAGAAAATTTAATTGATTCCATAGAAAATAATAGATCAAATGGGTATATAATAGAATTGCCAGTTACTTTAGTAATTGGGGAGACTACATAACCTTATTGGTCCTTTATATAAAAAAATTAAAAGGAGAGAATGATGAAAAAATTATTTGTATTATTTATGGCTTTGACATTAGTCTTTACATTATCTGCATGTAGCGACGATGGCGAAGGTGTAGGCCTTCAAGAAGAAGGAAAAGTATTAAATATCCGTGTATGGAACGACGAATTTATCGGACGTTTTAGAGATTTTTATCCTGGATATTTAGAAACAAAAGAAAATGGGCAAGATTTATTAGATGATGGAACAGTAGTAAATTGGATTGAAGTTGCTAATGATAATAATGGTTATCAAAATGCTCTTGATACAGCGTTAGCTAATCAAAAAAGCGCATCTGCAGATGATAAGGTTGACATGTTCTTAATTGAAGCAGATTATGCTAAAAAATATGCTAATGATACATATGCATTAGATGTTATTGAAGACTTAAAAATTCCAGAATATACTCTTTCTCAACAATATCAATATACAAAAGATATCGTAACTGATGATTCTGGCAAATTGAGAGCTGTTTCATGGCAAGCAACACCTGGTTTATTCGCATATCGTACAGATGTCGCTGAAGAAGTACTTGGCGTATCAGACCCAGCAGCTGTACAAGCTTTATTAGACAGCTGGACAAAATTTGATAATGTAGCTCAAGATATGAAAACAGAAGGTTATGTAATGATTTCTGGATTCGATGATGCTTACCGTGCATATTCAAATAACACAAGTGCACCTTGGGTTAATGAAGATGACGAAATTATCGTAGATAACCAAATTATTGAATGGATTAAACAAACAAAAACATACACTGATAATGGTTATAATAACGAAACAGGTTTATGGAGTGCTGAGTGGTTTAAAGACATGGGACCTGAAGGAAATGCTTTTGGATTCTTCTTCTCTACATGGGGAATTAACTTCACGCTAAAAGATGCATCAAAAGCTGATGCTGATGGGCCAGAAGCAGTTGGTAATGGTCTATTTGGTAAATATCATGTTATCGAAGGTCCAGCTAGTTTTTACTGGGGTGGTACTTGGCTAGTAGGCGCTAAAGGAACAGACAATCCTACATTAGTTAGAGATATAATGATGAAACTTACAGCAAGCGAAAAAATCGCTTCTAACATTACTTTAGAAACTGAAGACTACACAAACAATATGGCTGCTATGGACGCTATTGCAAATGATGCAGAATATGGTTCAAAATTCTTAGGTGGACAAAACCATATCGCTTTATTCAATGAATCAGCAAGCACAATTGATATGAAAAATATTTCACCTTATGACCAAGGTTTAAATGAATCAATTCAACAATCTTTTAAAGATTATTTCTTAGGAACTATTACTTGGGCTCAAGCTTGGGCTGCATTTGAAGAAAAAATTACTGCGCTTTATCCTGAATTAGAATTAAAAGATATACCAGCAGATCCTTTCGCATAATAAAAAAAATTAATATTAATTGTAGGGGGATTTTCCCCCTACAATAATGTTTTAAAGGAGTTTACCATGAAGAAAAAGAAAACAAAGATAAATTACGCCAAATGGGGATATCGTTTCGTTATACCATTTGTTGTTGTCTATGTTGTATTCTCATTAATCCCATTATTATCCACGTTCTTTTATAGCTTTTTTGAGTATTACTTTAGATATGGTGGATTAGAAAAAGTAGGACCAAATTTTATTCTTTTCGATAATTATGTAACACTTTTTACTGAGGGAATGTTTTTTAAATATTTTGGTAATACAATGTTAATTTGGATTATTGGGTTTATACCACAGGTAATAGTTTCTTTACTATTAGCTCTTTGGTTTTCTAGTACGAGATTAAATATTAAAGCTCAAGGTTTTTATAAAGCAATTGTTTATATGCCAAACTTAGTTATGGCTTCAGCTTTTTCGCTTTTGTTTTTAAAACTGTTTTCAAATAATGGGCCAGTTACTAACTTTTTGTTGGAAAGTAATTTAATAAGCGAGACATTTAGTTTTGTTGATCAAAAGTGGACAACAAGAGGACTATTAGCGTTTATGAATTATTTGATGTGGTTTGGGAATACTACTATTCTTTTGATGGCAGGAATTATGGGGATTGACAAAAGCGTTTTAGAATCAGCTCAAGTTGATGGCGCGAATTCATTTCAAGTATTCTTTAGAATTGTTTTGCCTTTACTAAGACCGATTCTTTTATTCGTTATGGTTACTTCACTTGTTGGTGGTGTTCAATTATTTGATTTACCACAAATATTTACTGCAGGATCAGGAGGTCCAGAAATGGGCTCAATGACTGTTATTATGTATATTTCAAGACTTCTAGGTGTAAGTAAGCAATATGGACTTGCGGGCGCAGCCTCAACAGTTCTGTTTGTAATGACTGCGGTTGTTTCTTTAGGTTTCTTCTTTATCTTCTATCGTAAAGAAGTAATTACAAGCAAATCCGAAAAGAAGGTGAAAGTCAATGAATAGTTCGCGTATTAATTTGACATTGCAAAAAATCTTTGTTTACACTATATTATCAATAATGGCACTGTTCATTATATTTATATTTTACACTTTGTTGGTAAATGCAAGTAGATCACATATTGATATTCAAAAAGGTTTTTCAGCCTTTTTTGGGGATTATTTTGGTAAAAATTTAGATAAACTTTTAGCTAATAATAATATCAATATTTTAAACGCAATGAAAAATAGTTTTTTCATTGCGACACTTACAGCTATTCTTTCTACTTACATCAGTGCTTTAACAGCGTATAGTATCCATCTATATCGTTTTAAAGGTAGAAACTTCCTGTTTGTATTTATTTTAGCTGTAATGATGATTCCATCACAAATTGCTAGTGTTGGATTGATTACGATTTTATATTCTATTGGTTTTGTCGATAATTACTTTGTATTAATTGTTCCAGCAATGGCTGCACCAGCTACATTTTTCTTTATGAAACAGTATTTAGATAGCATTCTAAATTTTGAGTTAGTAGAAGCAGCTCGAGTCGATGGCGCAGGAGAAATACGAATATTTCATACAATTGTAATGCCTTTGATTAAACCTGCTTTGGCAATTCAATTTATATTCTCATTTGTTGCATCATGGAATAATTTCTTCTTACCAAGTTTAATTATTCAATCTCCAAATAAGAGAACAATACCAATTGTTATATCTTTACTTAAGAATTCAAGTCCAGATTCATTTGATTTAGGGCCTGTATATATGCTTATGGTACTATCTATTTTTCCAATGATTATTGTCTTTTTAATATTTTCAAAACACATTATTAAAGGTATCACACTAGGAAGTGTGAAAGGCTAGAAAGAGGGTTTCATGAAATTCGGTAAATTTGATGATCAAAATAAAGAATACATAATTAATACACCTTACACGCCTTATCCTTGGATTAATTATTTAGGTACTGAAGATTACTTTGTTTTATTTAGTAACACTGCGGGTGGTTATAGTTTTTTTAAAGACGCTAGTAAAAGACGAATCACCAGATATCGATATAATAATGTCCCAATAGACAATGAAGGCAGATATTTTTATATAAAAGAAAAAGATACTGTATGGAATATTGGCGTAAAGCCTACTAAAACGAGTGTTGATAGTTATGAAGCTCGTGTTGGTCTTGGCTATACAAAAATAACATCAGTTAAAGAAGGTATTGAAGCATCTCAATTGGCTTTTGTGCCAAGAGGTTATCGAGGAGAAATTCAATATATAACTATAAAAAACCATTCAAAAGAAACAAGAAACTTGAGTGTTTATGGCTATGTTGAGTTTGCTTTATGGAATGCTCTAGATGATATGACAAATTTTCAAAGAAATTATTCTATAGGGGAAGTCTTAATTGACGATAGTACAGTTTATCATCTAACTGAATATCGTGAAAGAAGAAATCATTTTGCTTTTTTTCATGTTAATTCTGCTTTTGATAGTTTTGATACACAAAGAGACGAATTTGTGGGAATGTATGAAGATGTTTCTAATCCATTAGGTATCCAAAAAGAACATTTATCTAATAGTGTAGCGTATGGGTGGCAGCCTATTGCAGCTACAAAAAATGATATTATTTTGAAACCAGGTGAAACAAAAACATTAATTTATACATTAGGATATGTAGAAAACCAAGATGATAATAAATTTTGTGAAGATGGTAGTATTAATACAAGAAAAGCTAAATCAATGATTGAACAAGTAAATACAGATGAAAAAGTTATGAATTTATTAGAATCATTGAAAGAATATTGGAGTGAAAGATTATCAAAATTTACTATATCATCTAATGATGAAAAATTAGATCGTATGGTTAATATTTGGAATCCATACCAAAATGTTATAACTTACAATTTTAGTCGTAGCGCTTCTTATTTTGAATCTGGTGTTGGCAGAGGTATGGGCTTTAGAGACTCAAATCAAGATTTACTTGGTTTTATGCATATGGACCATAAGAAAACAAGACAACGTATACTTGATCTTGCTTCAACTCTTTTAGTTAATGGTGGCGCATATCACCAATATTCACCATTAACAAAAAAAGGTAATTCTGATTTAGGATCAGGATTTAATGATGATCCAAATTGGTTAATATTGTCTACTGTTAAATACATTAAAGAAACAGGCGATTACAATATTTTAGATGAAATTATTACTTATGAGTCAAATAGCGCTTTGACAGGTTCGCTTTTAGGTCATTTAGAAAAATGTTTTAGTAATATTGCAAATAATCTAGGGCCACATGGTTTACCATTAATAGGTAGAGCAGATTGGAATGATTGTTTAAATCTAAATTGTTTTTCACTAGAACCGGGTGAAAGTTTTCAAACTGTTCAGAATAAAGGTGATGGATTAACAGCTGAAAGTGTCTTCATTGCTGGATTGTTTGTTTATGCAGGAAAAGAATATATCTCATTGTTAAAGAAGATTAATAAAGAAGAAGATGCTTTAGTAAAACAAAAAATAATTGATCAAATTATAACCTCAGTTAAAAACTATGGGGTAGATGATAACTGGTTTTTAAGAGCGTATGATGCTTTTGGAGAAAAAATAGGTTCTAATGAAAACAAAGAAGGAAAAATCTACATTGAGCCTCAAGGTATTTGTGTTATGGCTGGTATTGGCATAGAAGACGGCTTCGCTGAAAAAGCTTTAGATAGTGCTAAAGAACTATTGGATACACCTTATGGTATGTCATTGTTATATCCAGCTTATAAAAAATATGATTATAAACTTGGTGAAATTTCATCTTATCCACCTGGATATAAAGAAAATGGTGGAATATTCTGCCATAACAATCCATGGATTATGTGTGCTGAAGCTGAAATTAATCGAGGCGATAATGCATTTGAATTATATAAAAAGATTGCGCCTTCTTATTTAGAAGATATATCGGATATTCATAAGACAGAACCTTATGTGTACTCACAAATGATAGCTGGTAAAGAAGCTAAATATCCTGGAGAAGCTAAGAATTCATGGCTGACTGGAACAGCAGCTTGGAATTATGTAGCGATAACTGAATATATTCTTGGCATTAGACCACATTTTGATGGATTAATGATTGCACCTAAATTACCTAAGACTATTGAAAATATTGTAATTAAACGTCAATTCAGAGATACTTTATATGAAATAAGTATAAAGCATGATGATGATAAAGGTATATTTAGAAACGGTAAGAAATTATCTCATAACATTGTTAAAAATGATGAGAAATTTATCCGGTTAACTGTTAATGTATAATACTAATATTCAAAAAAATAGGGTGAAACCTATTTTTTTTATAAAAATATTTTCGCTTTTTAGAAAGGATTGATAGTATGCAATATGGATATTTTAATGATACGAAAAAAGAATACGTTATTACAAACCCTAAAACACCAGTTAAATGGATAAACTATATCGGCGATTTATCATTTGGTGGATTTGTTGATCAAACAGGAGGATCTTTAATATGTAAAAAAGATCCAGCGATAAATAGAATTGTTAAGTACATCCCTCAATTACCAGATTCTGATTTTAAAGGCGAAACTTGTTATATCAGATTTAAGGAAAATGATAATTACCTGATATTTTCTCCTTACTTTACACCAACATTAGATCAGTATGATAGTTATGAGTGTAGAGTTGGAATGGGTTATACTAAGTATATCTCAACATTTTATGGGATAAATTGTGAAATTACTGTATTTGTCCCTATTGGTAGTAATAGAGTAATTAGAGATATTAAAATTACTAATCTTAGAGATGAATCAATAGATTTAGATGTTATTCCAGTTGTTGAATATACTCATTTTGAAGCTTTAAAACAATTTAATAACGCTGACTGGGCTCCACAAACTATGATGTCTGATGTATTGTTTGAAGAAAATGATAATAAAACATTATTGCAATTTGCATTTATGAGAAAAGGTAAAGCAATCAATTTTTTTACATCAAATTATCCTGTTTCAACATATGAAACAGTTAGAAAAGTTTTTTTAGGTGATTCAGGTTATGGCACTTTTAGTTCTCCTAAATCTTTAAATGAGAAAGAATTAGAAAATAATATTGCTCTTCGTGGCGATAATATTGGGGCATTAATGCATCATCTTGGATTGTTT
>JBAYZV010000078.1:0-8144 GCA_041672325.1 Candidatus Izemoplasmatales bacterium | reverse complement strand
AAAGTTACAAATATTGGGATTAAAGCAATCATTAAACCCGCTTCAGCGCTTGAAGTCATGGATAATCCATAAGTTTCGAAAATAAAGTATAGAACAGGTTGAAAAACAGCGACTAGAATGATTGAAACTAATGATTTTTTATTAAGGTTAATTTTTACTATTTTAGTTAGTCTTAAAATTTCAAAAACAATAAAAGCAAGTAAAAAGCGATAACTTATTAAACCAATAGGCGAAACGTATTCTAAAGCAGTCTTTGACATCATAAATGAAAAACCGAATATTATAGAAAATAAAATTCCTGCAATGTGAGCTTTTTTATTCATTCTTATTACCCTTATAATTCATACCTTGATAGATGTTATTTTTTCTCATTATTTTATCAATCTCATTAGCGACAATAAATTTTTTGAGAGTCCATTTTGGTTCAATTAATTCATTTTTGTCTGGGTCACCTGTTACTCTATGTATAATTATTTTGTCATTTAATAATGTTAGTTGTTTGATTGTTATATCAACGTATTCTTTCATGGTTAATAGAGTAAATGGTTTTGTTTCAAATATTCTTGCTAGAGGTGTGTTTTTAACGATATAAAGCATATGTATCTTTACACCCTGAATATCTAATGAATTTAAAAATTCAGCTGTTTCTAACATCATTTCATCAGTCTCGTTAGGTAATCCATTAATGATATGTACAACAACATTAATATTTCTTGATCTTAGGTTTTTGACAGTATCTACAAATGTTTCTAAATCATGACCTCTGTTTATAGACAATAAAGTTTTATTGTGCATTGACTGAAGACCTAACTCAATGGTTAAATATGTTACTTTATTTATTTCTGATAATAGAGTATATATCTCTTCACTAAAACAATCAGGTCTTGTACCTATGTTTAGACCAATTATATTTTCGTCAAGACTTAAGGACTCATAATATAATTTTTTAAGTTTTTCAATTGATCCGTAAGTGTTGCTGAAAGATTGAAAATATATAATATATTTCCCTTCTTTCCATTTATTATGCATCATTGTTTTTACACTATCAAATTGGTCTTTAAGATTTTTACTTACTTCTCCGCCAAATTCACCACTTCCTTTATCAGAACAGAAAATACATCCTGTGCTTGAAATAGTACCATCACGATTAGGACAAGTAAAATTGCCGTTTAAGGCAATTTTAAAAACTTTCGTATTAAAACGATTGCGATAATAATTATTTAGGGTATTATAGTGTTTTTCTTTTGTGAAATAATTCATTTTCTCACCCAAAAAAATTATATCATAATTCAACGTAAATTTAACCTTTAATTAACATTTTATGATTATGTATGTTTTGTGATAAAAATCGTTTTTTCTTGAAGTTGAAATAAAAAATGATATAATAAATGAAGTAGGTGATTATATGTTTGAAATTTTTACTAATAGTATTGTACATCCTAAGAATATTGTGAACTACCATAATAAAAAAGGTGGTTTTGTTTTTCTTTATATATTATTGTTAATAGTCTTAATGTCAATGGCTACTTTTGTTTATTTTATATCCACTACACCCCCAAAAATAACTGAAGCTAATACTGGGTGTGAAATTGTCAATAATACACTAGTATGTACTGGTGAAAACTATGACGTTAATAATAGTTTTGAATTATATGATTTTGAAATTCATTTCTTAGCTGAAACTAACCAAATTTCTGATATAACAAATAGAGATGTCTTGTCAATTATTGTTCAAGGATCTAAACTCTCTATTTTTATCGGTGACAGAACAGTTAATTCAATAGATTTCTTAAACACATATGATATCAATAGTCTAGATGATGTTGTTAGCATTTTAAAAACTAGTGTAATAGTTGCAGGAATACTAATTGGATTATTATCAAATACATTTATAATTCTTTTCATAATCCTTGTTTCAACAATACCTTTTATGAGATTTAAAAAGTTCATTTCTTATAAGAAAATATTTAAAATGTTAGCATTTGCAGCAACTCCAATGGCATTTTTATTTGCTATTTATAATCTAGTGAATTTTGATATGATAATCTTTTTTATATTGATGTTATTTGCTTATCGAAGTGTATTCACTTTACAAAGAGAATTGCAATTTAGAATTTTAAGTAGACCAGACGTTCAATCTACAATGAAGGATCAAGGAATTAATAAAGATAATATAGTTGATCAAGATGATTTTGATGAAGAAGAGCCAGATGATGATAATAACATAGTAGAAGATGACGATGATGATAATAATCCTGAATAATATTGCATTGGCAAAATAAAAGTATTGTGTTATAATAAATGCAAATACAAAGAAACAAAAATAGTATGATAATTATTCTTTTTTATAGAGAGTTAGTGTTTGGTGTAAACTAACAAAAAGAAATATCAGAATTAGTTTGTTGAGTAGATTTTGTGCAACTCGCGAGCAAAATCCGTATATCTTACGTTATAAGATTAAAGTGCCGGTTATACCGGAAACAAGGTGGTACCACGGAGATTTTCGTCCTTTACAATTGATTGTAGAGGACTTTTTATTTAGAAAGGGTGGATGAAAAAAATGAGTGAATTTATTCCTAGCTTTAATGATAAGTTAATAGAAAAAAAATGGCAGGAAATTTGGTATAACAACAAGTATTTTAATGCTTTTGATGATTCTGAAAAAGAAAAATACTATAGTCTAGTTGAATTTCCTTATCCAAGTGGAGCAGGTATGCATATTGGTCATATCCGGGCTTATCTTTCATTAGATGTTATATCTAGAAAAAGAAGGATGGAGGGAAAAAACGTATTATTTCCGATTGGATTTGATGCATTTGGATTGCCAACTGAGAACTATGCTATAAAAAACCAAATCCATCCAAGAATAATTACTGATAACAATATTAAAACTTTTATTAATCAATTAAAATCTGCGGGTTTTTCATTTGATTTTTCAAGAATGATTGATACAACTGATCCTGATTATTATCGTTGGACTCAATGGATATTCTTAAAAATGTATGAACATGGACTTGTATATAAAGATATTGCTTATGTTAATTTTTGCCCAAGTTGTAAAGTGGTTTTATCTAATGAAGAATCACAAGGCGGAAAATGTGATCGATGTGATAGTGATGTTGTTCAAATGGAAAAACCAGTATGGTTTTTAAAAATTACTGATTATGCTGAAAAACTTTTAGACGGTTTAGATGAACTTGAATCTAACCAAAGAATTAAGTTGGAACAACAAAAATGGATTGGAAGATCAAAAGGAGCCTACATAAAGTTTCCTATTTCTTGTAGCGATAAAACTTTAAAGGTTTTCACCACTAGACCAGATACAATTTATGGAGCTACTTTTATGGTAATTGCTCCTGAACATCCTTATATCGAAGCGTTTAAGGAAAGAATTATTAATATAAATGAAGTAGAAGCTTATCAAGAACAAGCTAAGTTAAAGACAGAGTTTGAAAGAATAGAATTAGCAAAAGATAAAACTGGAGTTGAGATTAAAGGCATTAAAGCAATAAATCCAGTCAATGGTAAAGCTATACCAATATTTATTTCAGATTATGTTATGATTACTTATGGAACTGGAGCCATCATGGCAGTTCCTGCTCATGATACAAGGGATTATGAATTTGCTAAAAAGTATAATCTAGAAATAGTTGAAGTTATTAAGGGTGGAGATATCACCAAAGAGGCTTATACTAATACCGAAGAAGGTGTTTTGGTTAACAGTCCTTTAATCAATGGGCTAAAAGTTTCTGACGCTTTGAATAAAATTACCAATTATTTAGTGGAAAATAAAATTGGCGAAGAAGCAAAACAATATCGAATGAAAGATTGGGCTTTTAATCGTCAAAGATATTGGGGTGAACCAATTCCAATTATTTACTGCGATAAATGCGGTATTGTTCCTGTTCCTTATGAAGACCTACCAGTTACTTTGCCGATGGTTGAGAAATTTATACCAACTGATACCGGTGAATCACCATTAGCTAATATTGATAGTTTTGTTAATTGTAAATGTCCTAAATGTGGTGGACAAGCAAAAAGAGAAACGGACACAATGCCACAATGGGCTGGTAGTAGTTGGTATTATCTAAGATATATGGATCCTCATAACAATAAAGAACTAGCCTCAAGAGAAAAAATGGAATATTGGGGTCAAGTTGATTGGTATAATGGTGGAATGGAACATGTAACAAGACATTTAATATATTCTAGATTTTGGAATCAATTCTTATATGATATTGGCGTAGTTGTAAATAAAGAACCTTATAAGAAAAGAACAGCTCAAGGGATAATTTTGGGGTCTGACAATGAGAAAATGTCAAAATCTAGAGGTAACGTTGTTAATCCGATGGAAATTATTGATGAATATGGAGCAGATACTTTAAGAACATTCTCACTGTTCATAAGTGATTATGAAATGGCTACTCCATGGAATGATTTAGGGTTAAAAGGCGCTAGAAGATTCTTGGATAAAATATGGAGAATGTTTCCAAATGTAAAAACAGGAGATAACTACTCAAAAGACTTAGAAAGAAGTATTCATGAAACAATTAAAGGTGTAAGTGAAGATTTAGAAAATCTTAAGTTTAACACCGCAATTGCTAAACTTATGACTTTAGTGAACGAGTATAATAAGAAGGATGAATTAACTACTTCTGATTATGAAGTATTGCTTAGATTATTGAATCCAATAGCACCACATGTAACTGAAGAGTTATGGGAAATGCTCGGCCATGAAACTTTATTAGTTTATGAAACATATCCAGAATATGATGAGAAAAAATTAGTAAAAGATGAAATAGAGATGGTTATAAGTATTAACGGTAAATTAAGAGATAAAGTTTTAGTTGACGCTAGTATTACTAAGAAAGAATTGGAAAAATTAGCTGTAGAAAGTAAGAAAATAATATCTCATCTAGAAGGAAAACAAATAGTTAAAATTATTGTTGTACCACAGAAACTGGTAAATATTGTTGTAAAATAATCCTCATATGAGGATTATTTTTTTAAAAAAAAAGAGTATTTCCTATGTAGATGTATTATGTATTAGGGTGATCAATATGTATGAAAGAATATGTGATTCTAATACTAAAAACAGTATCAGGGCAATTGAAAATAATGTTTGTAATCGTTGTTATAGTAGAAATATATTGAAGGATGTTAGTGGTATAGATTATTGTTTAGAATGCTATCAGTATTTTGAAATTACAAGTGAAAATTTTCTTGTAAGAACAAAAAGAGTAACTGAAAAAATAGATAATATATTAGAAATGAATTTCAAATTATCTGTTGATCAAATAAAAGGTAGCAATTTTCTGGTAAACAGCTATTTAAAGAGAAAAAACGCTTTTTTACAAGCTGTGTGTGGTGCTGGAAAAACAGAGATGTGTCTAGCTTTAATTCAACGCGTATTAAATGAAAATAAACAATTAGCTTTCGTTATACCTAGAGTAGAAATAATTAAACAAGTAAGTAGACGATTTAAAGACTATTTTCCGAATACTACTATTTCTAATTTATATAATGGGGTGACACTAGATCAAAAGGCTAATATGATTATTACCACTCCCCAACAATTAATAAAATTTTATCAGGAATTTGATCTGGTTATAATTGATGAGTTTGATGCTTATCCGCTAATAAATAATTCGTTTCTAGAAAGGTTGATTGATAAAAGTAAAAAAAATAATGCGATGACTGTTTATATGAGCGCAACAATAACTGATAAATGTATAAATCTTATAAAAACAAAGAAGTTGGAGTATCATACAATTTCTCGAAGATTTCATCAAAAAGATTTAGCTATTCCTAAGTTCATAAAAAATAACAATTTTTTTGATAAAAAAATTTTATATTTAATTAAAAACTATTTGAATCAAAATAAACAAGTGATTATCTATGTAGCTTCCATAGCTAAGGGAGAATATCTATATAATCAATTGTCAAATATTGGCATAAAAACAGATTTGATTTCAAGTAAGACAACTTATAAATTGAGTATAATAAATTCATTTACAAACTCAGATTTAAATATCTTAGTATCTACAACTATCTTAGAAAGAGGAGTAACCTTTAAGAACATTAGTGTTATAGTATTAGAAGCTGATTCTAATATATTCAATAAATCAAGTTTGATACAAATTGCTGGAAGAGTTGGTAGGATTGGGGATGAAGGAGAAGTTATTTTTGTTGGGAAATACAAAAGTGAAGCGATGATAAAAGCAAAAAAAGCAATTATAAATTTTAATCGAGGAAAAAATGAAATGTCGTTTATGTGAAAAAATATTTAATGTTAATTCAAGTTTTACTACACTTTTCTATTTTCCAGAGATTTGTCCAGAGTGCAATAAAAAATATACTCCTTATTTAAAAACAGAGGTTTATCCAATAGATTACGGTGAAATAACTTACATTTATCTATATGATATGCCTTTGAATTTAGTTCAAAGGAATTATTTAGACAAACATTTTGTTTTGTTTTTCAAATATTTAGAAGAAAACTATCATTTATTTGATATATGTCTTGTTATAGATAGTAGTATAAAGTCGTATTTAGCTGAATATGGCAGTTTAATTAAATCTTTTGGCAATATATTATTTTTTTCTTTGACATATATTGATTTAATTTCATTCAAATATTTTGATTAATGTATGCGACTTTATTTACTAAAATTTTTTTCAGTGATATAATGAAAGTGGTTAAATAAATCTAAGAAGGAGTGATTTTATGAAACTAGACATTGTTGGCAAATCAGGATTTGTAATCACCGACGCAATTCGCAACTACATTGAAAAGAAACTTAACAAAATTGACAGAATCTTTACAGAAGAATTAGAAGCATTTGTTGTCTGTAAGATTTATCGCGAAGGTTCAAAAGTCGAAATTACTATTCCAATTAAATTTTTAACCTTAAGAGCAGAAGTTTCAGATCGCGATTTATACGCAGCTATTGATAAAGCTGTGGATAAATTAGAAGCTCAACTAAGAAAGAACAAGTACAAAATGAATCGATCTTTACAAGAGAAAGTGGGTTTAAGAAACGCGTTTGTGGCTTCAGACGAATTTGACTTAAATGAATTAGAAAAAGAATTAATATCTCCTGTAAAGAAAAAAAGAATTTCTCTAGAGATTTTATCTTTAGAAGAAGCTCTAACACAAATGGAACTATTAGGTCATGATTTCTTTATTTATAAGAATGAAGATAATGAAACTTCAATTTTGTATTTAAGAGATGACGGAAAATATGGACTTATCGAAACAGAATAAATAAAAAGTGGCTTCTAAAGCCACTTTTTTTGTGAATAAATAAAGTATATTTGCCTTATTTATTGAATATTGAATTTCCTTGATAATCAATTGCAACAATAGCCGGGAAATCAATTACTTTTAATTTCCTAATTGCTTCTGATTGTAGTTCTGGATAAGCTACTAGCTCATTGCTAATTACGCATTGTGATAATTTAGCTCCTAAACCACCGATAGTAAGAAGATATAATCCTTGATATTTGGCAACAACATCATTAAACTCGATTGTTCTGTCGCCTTTACCAATCATAACTTTTAATCCCTTCTCCATTAAGTAAGGACTGTATTTATCCATGCGATAACTTGAAGTGGGACCACATGATCCTATTATTTGATTTGGCTTTGTAGGTGTTGGACCGACATAATACACCACTTGATTCTCGATGTCAAAAGGAAGTGATTCATCATTTTTGATAGCTTCGACTAACAATTTATGTGCAGCGTCTCTTGCGGTATATATATAACCACTTATTAGGACTTCATCACCGACTTTTAATTGTTTAATTTGCTCATCAGTTATTGGAGTTGTTAATTTCTTTTCCAACTAAAATCACCTCGTTTTTTCTTGCGCTATGGCATTGAAGATTTACAGCTACTGGTAAAGAAGCTATATGGCAAGGATAGGAATTAACCTTTACGCCAATGCAGGTTGTGTCACCACCTAGGCCCATAGGGCCAACATCTAGCTTGTTAATTCTTTCCATAAGTTCTTCCTCTAAAGATTTGTCGATTGGATTTTCTGTTATATCATTAAGAGGTCTTAAGATAGCTTTCTTAGCTAGCCAGGCACATTTTTCGAAATTTCCACCTATCCCTACGCCTACTATAAGCGGAGGAC
>JBAYZV010000077.1:0-8467 GCA_041672325.1 Candidatus Izemoplasmatales bacterium | reverse complement strand
TATCAAGATTTAAAATATTACCAACCACATTAGATACTATCGCTGTATAGAATCCTAGAACTAACAAAACAGCTGAACCTGAAATACCAGGAACAATCATTGTTATTGAGGCAATTGCTCCTAAAGCTATTAACAAAAGATAAGTCAATAAATCAAAGCTAAAGTAATTTATGCCAGAAATAGTAGTTGTCTTTTCTATTATGATTATTGAAAGTAGAACTACAAAAGAAATAGCAAAAGACAATATAATTGATAAACTATACTTCTTAATCAAAGCTTTATTGTAAATATACTTAATACCTCCAGCAATAAGTCCGATGAAGAAAAATAAAACTACAAAAGAGTTCCAGTTTAAAAGTATACTAAAAAGTTTAGCCAACAAAACTACAGATATTGCTACTCCTAAAAAGAGCGGGAAAAGAAACTTAATAGAATTCTTAAAATCCTTAAAAATACTGCTTATAGAATTTAATAACTTTTGGTATACCCCTAGATAAATAGCCAAGGTTCCGCCACTAACTCCAGGAATAATAAATGCTATACCAATTAAAAAACCTTTTAACAATAAGATAAAAAACATTATTCCACCCCTTCGATAAAATCACCTATCAAATCATAACCATAAAAAGAACTTATTTTAACATCAACATATTCTCCAATATTTAGCTCTTTGTCAGATTGAAAAACAATCATTCCATCAATATCATCAGGCGCATAAGCATATGATCTTCCATAATAAAACAATGTTTCAGGATCATAATTTTCTATCAAGGTCTTGTGTATATCTCCAATTAATGATTTGTTCTTTTGTCTTGATATACGTTTTTGAAGTTTCATTATTCTTTCTAAACGTTCTTGTTTAACAGTTTCAGATATTTCATCTGGAAAATCATAAGCAGCTGTATCTTCTTCTTTTGAGTAAGTAAAAACTCCTAATCTGTCAAACTTAAATTCTTCTGTGAAATTATATAGCTTTTCAAAATCATCAGCACTTTCTCCAGGAAAACCAACAATATAGGTTGTCCTAATAATTGCATTTGGTATTAATTCTCTTATTTTTTTAAAAAGATTCCTTATATCGTTTTCATCACCTCTTCGGTTCATTCTTTTAAGAACTAAAGAAGAAATATGTTGAATTGGAATATCAAAGTAAGGAACAACCAATGGATTATTTTTTACAGTCATAATCAATTCATCTGTAATTTCATCTGGATACAAATATAGAATTCTAATCATTTTTACTCCAGAAATTTTAGAAATTTCATTAAGCAATTCTGGTAATAATGATTTCTTTTCTTTATTTAAATCACTTCCAAATCTCGTAGTATCTTGTGAAATAAGATTAATCTCTTTTGCACCATTTTTTATTAGTTTTTCACACTCTTTTAAAACTTCATCAAATGGTCTTGATCTAAACTTACCTCTAATTAAAGGAATTGCACAATAAGTACAATTATTATTGCAACCTTCACTAATTTTCACATATGGCGAAAATTCTGATGTTGCTAATAATCTATTTTCATATTTTAATGCCATAAACCTCAACCCATCTTTATTAAATATCTCATTAAGAATAAGATGAATCTTTGGATAATCTGATAAAGTTATTATTCTATCTATATAAGGCATTTCTTTTAATAACTTTTCTTTATATCTTTCTGCATAACATCCTGTTACAATCAATTTTTTACCATATGAATGCATCTCTTCGATTGTTTCTAACGATTCTTTTTTTGCAGGTTCAATAAACCCACAAGTATTTACAAAAATAACATCTGCTTCACTTGGATCTTGTATTATTTCACAACCAGCATTTTCCAACATTGCAAGTATCATTTCTGAATCAACTAAATTTTTTGCGCAACCTAAGCTAATAAATCCTATTTTCATATTTCCCACCTTTTATTTATATTAAGTATTATACAGTTTTTATGAGTTTATTGAAAGAAAAAAGAGGAATATTCCTCTTTTTTAAGTAGCTTGATTTAAAAACTGTGAATTATACAATTCTGCATAAACGCCATTTTTTGCTAATAGTTCTTTATGATTTCCTTGTTCAACGATTTTGCCATGATTCATAACTAGAATTAAACTAGCGTTTTTAATTGTAGATAAACGATGGGCGATAACAAAACTTGTTTTTCCTTCCATCATAAAAGTCATTGCATTTTGGATATAACTTTCTGTTCTTGTATCAACACTAGAAGTGGCTTCATCCAAAATTAATATTTTCGGATTAAATAAAATAGCTCTTGCAATAGTCAATAACTGTTTTTGCCCTTTAGATATATTATCTGCGTCTTCTTTTAGATTTGTATAATAACCTTTTGGTAAAGTTTCAATATAATGATGAACATGAGCTTGCTTACAAGCATCAATAATTTGTTCATCTGTAGCCTCTGGTTTACCAAACGCAACATTATCTCTTATAGTCCCTGAAAATAACCAAGTATCTTGTAATACCATACCAAATTGCTTTCTTAATACCGCTCGAGGATAATCAGTTGATTTAATTCCATCAACATATATACCACCATTATCCACTTCATAAAAGCGCATTAAAAGATTAACTAATGTAGTTTTCCCCGCTCCTGTAGGACCAACTATAGCAATTTGTTTACCAGGATAAACTTCAAGATTTAAAGACTTAATTAATTCTTGGTCTACATTATAAGAAAAATCAATATCTTTAAACTCAACGTGACCTGAAAAACTATTCTGATCAACTTCGAGTTTAGTAACTTCTTGGTTTTCTTCTTTTTCATCAAGAACTTCAAAAATTCTTTCAGCACCAGCGATAGTTGATTGAAGTTGATTAATAACGTTAGCTATATTAAGTATAGGATTTACAAAGTTTTTTTGATAGGTTATAAAAACTGTAATGTCTCCAACTAATAGTGGATTAGTTGCCCCTGCCAAAATCCCTCCAACTATGACTACTGCAACATAACCTATATTAGAGATAAACTCCATGATAGGTCTAATAAGTCCGCTTAAGAATTGAGCATCTCTCATATCTTTGGCTAGAGACATATTTATACGCTGAAAATCTTCAAAAGAATCTTCTTCTTTACCAAAGAGTTTAACAATTTTATTTGCTGAGAATATTTCTTCTACATGTCCATTAAGATTTCCTAATTGTTTTTGTTGACGGATGAATTTTGATTGTGATTTCTTTGCGATAGTTGATGTAGCTAAAATGAATAACGGCAATATCAATAAAGCTATTACTGTTAAGCGCCAAGAAATTATAAACATCATAACAAGAATCCCAACGATAGAGAAAAATGAAGAAATTATGTTAATTAAACTTTGTTGAATTGAGTTTGTAACAATGTCTACGTCATTTGAAAAAACTGACAAAATATTTCCTGTTTGTTTTGAATCAAAATACTTAATAGGTAATTTTTCAAGTTTATCTCTTAAATCGTTTCTCATTTTTTTACCAATAAAAACACTTATTTTATTACCAACTAAATGCATAATTAATGACATAACAAAATTCAAAAAATAAAGCCCTATTATTAAATAGATATAAGTTGTAATTTGCGCAACACCTTCATCTTTGGTAATAGTACCCAATATCATTTCTTGCAAATTATTCAAGATATATCTCGAGAAGTTTGGCGCTATTACAGCGAGTAAAGTAGTTATTATCGCAACAACTACAACTAACAGCATTTGAAAACTATATTGATCGATATATTTAATTAAACGTTTAGTTGTTCCTTTAAAGTCTTTCGCCTTTTCAGCAGGTCTTCCTAAAGCCATTCCGTGCCCTGGGCCACCACTTCTTTTTGGTGATTTAGAAGGATTGTTTTTTTGTTCTTTATTATTTGTCATTTTATTTCCTCCTCACCCAACTGAGATAAAGCTATTTCACGATAAACCTCACAAGTTTCAAGTAGTTCTTTATGCTTTCCAATAGCAATCATTTTACCTTCATGTAACACGATTATTTTGTCAGCATTCATGATAGTACCGATTCGTTGAGCAACAATAAATACAGTCGAATTTTTAATCTGTGATTTCAAGGCTCTTCTTAAAGCTGCATCAGTTTTAAAATCCAGTGCGGAGAAACTGTCATCAAAAATATATATTTTAGGTTTTCTTACTAAAGCTCTTGCGATTGATAGCCTTTGTTTTTGACCTCCAGAAAAGTTCACTCCTCCTTGTTCAACTTCAGAATCAAAACCTTTTTCCATTTCATCAATAAATCCTCTAGCTTGAGCGATTTCCGCAGCTTTCAATATTTCCTCATCAGTTGCGTCATTTAATCCGTATGCAATGTTTGACTTGATGGTTCCTGAAAATAATGAAGCTGTTTGAGGAACGAAGCCAACCAATGACCTTAGCTTTTTAAGTTTGATATCTTTAATAGCCACACCGTCAATCAACAACTCACCGCAACTAATATCAAAAAATCTTGGGATTAGATTTACAACAGTTGACTTACCTGAACCAGTTGAACCTATCAAAGCTATAGTTTCACCAGGATTAGCAATGAAATTAATATTATCTAAAACATTAACTTCTGCATCAGGGAATTTAAAGCAAACGTCTCTAAACTCTACTTTTCCCTTAAATTCATAATCATCATAATCTGGTGAACCTGTATCTAAAACTGAAGACTTTAATTCTAATATCTCAATAATACGCTTAGCTGATACTTGCGCTCTAGGAAACATAATGAAAGTAAAAGTTAACATTAGAATACTAAACAAGATTAAACTGGTGTATTGAATAACAGCTGAAACGTCTCCTAAACCACGGTAATCAACAATAGTTCCTTTCATTACCATTTGATAAGCAGTAAATACTACACCTAAAATAACCATATTAAATAACAGGTTAATTATCGGATTCAAATATGACATAATTTTTCCAGCCTTATAATTAACCTGAGTTAATTCTTTGTTTGTGTCTTCAAATCTTTCAACTTCCCTTTCTCCTTGTCCAAAAGCACGAATAACTCTAACGCCTTTAATAGATTCTCTAGTCACTAAAGTCAACTGATCAATCTTCTTTTGAACCAATTTGAAAAGAGGTACAACTAAAATAAAGACAACCACTATTATAGCTATCAAGATTGCAACGCCAATAAATATTGGCGTTGATAATGTCAACGACTTTTGAAAAGCAAAAATTGAAGCGCCAATAAAAATTATCGGGATTCTTAATAACATCCTTAAAGACATAACCATAAAGTTTTGCACTTGCATCACATCGTTAGAAGCTCTAGTTATCAAAGTTGAAGTTCCAAACTTATCCGTTTCATAAACGGATACTGTTGTTATCTTCCGATAATAATCTCTCCTTATATCCCTACCAAATTTAGTGCCGACATCACTAGATAAATACATTAACGCAACAAAAGCTATGGAGGAAATAAAAGTAATACCCAACATATAGCTGCCATACTTTATTATTATTTTTAAATCTGATTTTTGGTTTACTATACAAATATCTGGATCAGCATCTACATTACAACTTTCTACAACTTCAAATTCATTTGTCACCGGGTTATATTCTTTATATTCGGAACTAATTCCTTCGCCAATAATATCGCTCATATAATCTGGTAACAATAGTGTTCCTAAAGCAACTAAAGATACTAAAAAGAATATTAATAAAACCTTAAACCAGTAAGGCTTTAAATATTTTAGTAATTTACTCATCAACCTCATCCTCCTTAAAATATGCTCTTAACTTATCATACAATTTTTTTTGTAAGGTTTGAATAAATTCTTTTTCTTCTTTTTCTAGAAAGCTATCTATTAAATCTTCCCACTCATCCATAGCTTTGATAATTTTTTCACTTAATAAATTACCTTTTTCTGTTATTGTTAATATGCATCCTCGCTTATCCTCGGGATCAACTTTTTTTTCCACAAAACCATCATTCACTAATTTTTTAATCACTCTTGTAGTATGTGATTTGTGAAAAAAGAACTTTGCAATTAAATCATTCATCTTGATTTCACCATATTTATATATTACTTTCAAATATGGCGCTTCTGAACGATTTATCTTCAAATCTTTAAATCTTTCCTCAAGAAAACGGTGATGATATTTACTAACAATATGGTCGTATCTTTTTTCCATAAATATTCCTCCACTAAGTTATCATTAAAAAGTATATATTAATATAGTTGTGTTGTCAACTAATTTTAAGCAATAAAAATTCCGGACTGCATCCGGAATTTAATGATATACATTTAAATTAGCTAACTCCATATTCTCTGTTATGCTTTTATCATATTGCAATTGATATAATTGATAATAGTGCCCTTTATTCTTAAGTAAATTTTGATGAGTTCCTGATTCAATAATTTTACCTTTTCTCATCACGATTATTTGATTAGCATGTTGTATAGTTGAAAGACGATGTGCCACTACAATTGTAGTACCAATATTCATCATCTTCTTTAATGACTCTTGTATCAAAACCTCAGTTTCTGTATCAATATTTGCAGTTGCTTCATCAAGAATCATCATTGTTGGTTTATGAACCAATGTCCTTGCAAAAGATAATAATTGCTTTTGACCTGAAGAAAAATTGTTACCTCTTTCTCTAACCGGCTCATCATATTTTAATGGTAATTTTTGAATGAATTGATCAGCATTAACATATTTACATGCTTCAAGAATTTCCGCATCTGTAATCTTCTCATCACGTAATCTAATATTAGATTCAATTGTTCCAGAGAATAAGAAAACATCTTGTAACATCTGACCAATATTTCTTCTTAAACTATCTAATTTTATATCTCTGATATTAATATCATCGATTAATATTTCACCCTGTTGAATATCATAGTTTCTAACAATCAATCCTATAATTGTTGTTTTACCCGAACCAGTAGCTCCTACTAAAGCCATTGTTTGTCCCGGCTTGACAACAAACGATACATCACGCAATACCCATTCACCTTCATTATATGCAAACCAAACATTTTTAAATTCAATCTTGCCTTTAAAACTAGTTAGTTCAATTGCATTTTCTCTATCTTGGATTACTGGTTTTTTATCGAGAATATCAAAAATCCTTTCACCAGAAGTAAATGCAGACTGTAAAGTATCAAATTGTTCTGCTAAATTTTGTATTGGTTGAAAAAATCTATTTATATACTGAGTAAAAGCGAATAAAACACCATATGTAATTATTCCGTCTAATACTTGATTTGTTCCAAACCATAATACAATAACAATCGCTGCTATATATAATAAGTATATAGTTGGTCTATAAAGACTAAATGCTAAAACTCTTTGTAAATGTGAATGATTAAGTTTTGTGTTTCTATCAACAAATTCTTGATACTTCTTATCTTCACGATTAAAAATTTGTATTAACTTCATACCTGATAAGTGTTCAGATAAAAATCCATTAATTATCGAAATATTCGATCTTACTTTGCGATATGCTTTTCTTGAAAACTTCCTAAAAACATAAGAAACAATAAATATAAAAGGAGTTAACGCAAGAACATAAAGAGCTAATTTTGGGGATTTGATGAACATAATTACAAAAACACCCACAAGTGTTAAAACATCTCTTAACAAATTGATAATTACATCTGTATATAACATATTCAATGTATCAACGTCAGAGGTCGCTCTTGTGACTAGTTTTCCAATTGGCACATTGTTATATTGAGATATTGAAAGTCTTTCAATATGTTCAAAAATATCTTGTCTAATGTTGTAGATAATTTTTTGCCCAGTTACCTGTAAAATTATTGTTTGTTTATAAGCCACAAACGCACCTATAAATAGCGCAAACAAATATAACACTACGATGATAATAATCTTTACATAAGGTATTTCATCTTCTCCTAAAGCGTCTAAAACTTCAGAAATAAATAACGGCCCCAAAAGATCTAATCCAACGACAATAACAACTAGAATAAAAGCTATAACTATTGGTTTTATAAATGGCTTAACATAAGACAATAACCTTTTAACAATTTCTGTGTCAGACATCATCCTTTTACGATTGATATCTATATCTAATTCTGGACCCGATTTAGCCATTTATAACACCTCCTCTTCCAACTCTGATTCAAGTCTTTGATGTATTACCATCTGACGATAGAGGTCGCAAGTGTTTAATAAATCTTCATGACTGCCTTTAGCTAAAACTTCGCCATTTTCAATAAAAATGATTTGGTCAGCTGATTTAATAGTTGAAATTCTGTGAGCAATAATAATTGTCGTTTTTCCACGTCTTAACTCTTTTAAATTTGATATAACTTGTTCTTCTGTTTTAGTGTCAACAGCTGAAAACGAATCATCCATAATTAAAATATCAGGATTCTTCAGTAGAGCTCTTGCAATAGAAATTCTTTGTTTCTGACCGCCTGAAAGAGTAACTCCTCTTTCACCAACCATAGTATCATACTGGTCAGGAAAATCTATAATATTATCATGTATATCGGAATATATAGCCATTTGTTTAATTAACTCT
>JBAYZV010000076.1:0-8553 GCA_041672325.1 Candidatus Izemoplasmatales bacterium | reverse complement strand
TCAGCTTTAGTTATAACAACTATAAATCTATAACCTTCATCAGATGTATAATATCCGCTAGTTGGAGCTTCATAAACATTTAAATTCAAAGTTATTTCATATAAATCTGTTTCTCCTGATACTAGAGTCATAATTGCAGCATTTTCGCCTTCAAGTATAAAACACTCAGAGTCATCTGTAATCCTCGTGAAAGTTCCATATAAAGTTGGTCCAGAAAGCATCTCAAACGGAGCGACCGTTTCTCCTGTAGGAGGTGTAATAGTTGTTACATTTGTAGTTTTATTGTAAGTAAAAACTAATTCCATACTTTTGGATATGTTTAAATATGTTACTTTTCCCATGCCTCCAAAATCACCACTAAATAAATATTGCTCACCAGCCCCCCAACTTCCAACACCTTGCCAAAAGTAAAGCTGTAGAGATGTAGCTACTGATAACATATATCCTTTACCTTCTCCAGTATAAGCTGGCATTGTAAAAGTACCAATATAAAGATTTTCATCTTCTAAATCTTGAAGTAGTTCAATTGCATCATCAGAATCTAATGACCATCCAGAAAAATCACCGTAAATAATTGGATTATCTAACTTAATTTCTACTGTAGTGATGTTTGTTTCACTATTAAAGATAAATTGATAAGTTGTTTCTTTTGTTGGATTTAAATGAGAAATCACTCCCATTTTAGCTACTGAACCATCAAACAAATATTGTTCTCCTGCACCCCATGTTCCAGAACCAGCCCAAACGTAGTACTTTTCAGATAAACAAACAGCTAATGCATATCCATCTTCTGATGAGCCTGTATATTGTGGAAGAGTCAGTTCGCCCACATAAAGTTTTTCATTTGTTGTTGATTGCGTTAAAACTAAAGCTCTTTCATCTGATAATGACCAATTAGAAAAATCACCATAAATAACAGGAGTGGCTAATTTCTTTTCCATAGAGCTATCATATACAGTCTTAGTTTCACTATCAAATAGAACAGTTAACTCCTGATTCTCATAAATCCATATTGACCCTAAACCTCCACCCGTTGGTGAAGTTGGTGCTGGTTTTAAAGCATAATTATCTGCCCCCCAACAATTCGTCCATGTTCCATCAGTAACTTTATAATAATGCCCATCATATGCATTATCTCTATTGTCTTCGGTTAGAGATACAGTAATCTGATACCACCCAGGATTATCGTCTACTTCTAACATCAAAAAATCCTCTTCATTAGCGATGTATCCAGAAAAATTACCCGCTAAATAGTAATTTACTGACTGGTTTGTAGTAGGTGTAGTGCTATTATTTGTTGTAGTTCCATTAGTTGTATTAGTTCCCTCTGTTGTTAAACTAGTCGTTTTGCCGTTACAAGCAGTAAGTGCGATAATCATGAGTAAAGCAGAAAAAATTGCAACAGTTTTCTTTTTAAAAATTTTCATTTTCATTCTCCTTTATATTACCAACTTTGTTGGTTATTCTCTTACAAACACTCTTATTGTTAAAGATTCTATTATGTTATTTTTTTCCTTAGAAAATATATCTATTAAATTTGTATTCGTTTCAATAATTTCTTTATCACTTAAATTTAAAACTATCAATATTTCAGTGTTATTTAAAAATCGAATGAATTTTAACACTCTTGATTGAGTTTCGAAAAATCTTGTTTTCCCTTTTTTTAAACAATCACTATTAGATCTTAAATTAGCGAATTTCTGGGTTTCGATAATCTCTTGTGTTACTAAATAATCCCATTTCATTGCTCTCCTATTATCAGGGTCATCATCGCCTTCCATACCAATTTCATCTCCATAATAAATCAAAGGAATACCTTCAAGCATTAACATCAACCTTAAAGATAGATGGTGAATTAAATCATTATTTAAAAGTGTTTTTAAGCGTATAGTATCGTGACTGCCTACTAAACTAATCAAATATGTATAATACGGAGTTAAGTATCTACTCTTATTCTCGTTATATTTTTCAATAAATTCTTTAGAACTTTGATTGCCATTTACAAAATCAATAATGTTTTGCCTTAATTTGTAATTTGTGCTTGTATGCATTTCTACGTTAGATAACCATTTGGTTGAGTGATTCCAAATTTCACCAATTATGATTAATTCTGGATTAAGCTTAGTCAATCTTTGATAAAATGTTTTCCAAAACATATGTGATACTTCATCTGACACATCTAATCGATATCCATCAATGTTTAGTTCTTTTACCCAGTATAATGCTTGATTAACAAAGTACTCTATCACTTCTATATTTGCAGTATTAAATTTCGGCATTGTTGGAACTTGATTAGCAAAATTCTCATAATTTCCTTCTTCAATTGAAACTGGATAGTTTTCAACTTTAAACCAGTTCCTATATATAGATTTATCCTGATTTTTTAATAAGTCTTGAAAAAACGGATGTGAGGAAGAACAATGATTATATACAGCGTCTAGAATTACTCTCATACCTTTACTATGAGCGTTTTTAACTAAATCAATTAAATCATTTTTTCCACCATATATATCTTCTATGTTGTAATAATCAACAATATCATACTTATGATAGTTTGGTGACTTAAATACAGGTGAAAGATAGATCATTTTTACTCCATAGCTTGATAAGTAATCTAATTTATTAATAATGCCCTTAAAATCTCCACCATAATAAGTGAATCTATCTGGTAAAGAATCCCAACCTTTAACATCTATTGGATTATTTGAATAATCCCCATCATAGAAACGATCAACGAGTATCTGATAGATTATCTCGCCTTCAGCCCATCTAGGCAAACTGATAATATCATCATCATTAATCTGGGGATAATAAAAGTAATTATTCGGTTTAGGATTATCTAAAAAACCATCAGATGTATAATAATGTCTCACACAATCGTAATCAATCAAAACAAAATAGTATTTAAAGTGTTTTTCTTTAATAGTTATACTAGTTTCATAAATTACATAGTCTTGAGAGGATAATATCAAATCCATATTTTTCTGAAATATTTTTTCAGTATGATCATAAAGATTTTTGTATTTAATAATTACTTTTTTAAAATCGTTTTTTTTAGTTCTAATTCTTATCGTTAAACTGTCACTTGTTTGACAATAGCAGTACAATCCTTGAACCTCGTGAAAAACAGATGACTTTTCCATTACTATCTCCTTTACATTTTTACTGAGCCTTCCGTGATGCCACCAATAAAATATTTTTGTAACGAATAAAATAAAATTATCATTGGTATTGAACCTAAAATAGCAGCTGCACAATACATACTCCAATTCGTACCATATTGTCCGCTAATCATTGATTGCAGTCCCACTGAAAGAGGCATTGTGTTAAGCCCTTGAGTCATAACCGTAGATGCAATAACATACTCATTATATGCAATAACAAAACTTTGAATTGCTACTACAGCCAACATTGGTTTAGCTAATGGTAGTATTACTTTAATGAGAGTTTGAAATCTTGATGCTCCATCGACCATCGCTGCTTCATCAATTTCATAAGGTATAGTATCAAAAAAACCTTTTGCTAATAATACTAGTCCCGCTGATGAAAGTGTTGAATTTATAATAATCAAACCTTTTATATCATTAAGGATACCTAAAGTAACAAAAATTCTAAATATTGATACCATAGATAAGGTTAATGGAAATATTTGAATTAGCATTATAAACTTAAATAATTTATCTTTCCCATAAAATCTCATTCTAGAAAAAACATAAACAGTTATGCTAACAAAAATAACAGATATTATCATAGTTGTTATACCAATAATAATAGAATTAAATATCCAACTAAGAAAAGCCGTTTCTGTAAAAAGTCTTCTGAAGTTTAACATAGTAAACTCTTTTGGTATTGTTGCACTTGTTCCTATAATATTTTTTCCAAAAGCAATCATTATAATGTAAGCGAAAGGTGTAATTGTAATTATTGCTAACAGAATTAAGAAAATATTCGATATAATTTTTGAGATACTCGGTCTATTCTTTTTCATTATGTATCCATAGCCTTTCTTGATATTTGTAATGATGCAATCGCGAATAAGGCTATAAAAACGAAAATAATGACTGAATAAGCTGCAGCAACGGCATACCTACCAGTATTGAAAGCTGTATTAAATACATATGTAATTAATAAGTCAGTAGCTCCAGGTTCACCTAGTTTATCTGCTACAGGTCCTCCGGCTGTTAGTATATAAACGCCAAATTGATTAAACTGCATTATAAAAGACATAATTAAAGTAGGCACCATTGCTTTAAAAACAAGCGGTAATGTTATACAAAAGAACAAATAAAATGAATTAGCTCCATCAACCTTCGCAGCATCATAATAATCTTTTGGAATTGATTGAATCAATCCGCTAGAAACCACCATAAAGTAAGGGAAAGAAAACCAAGTCATCACTAAAATTGTTGAAAACTTTGCCATCATAGGGTTTGAAAGCCAAGGTATTTTGTCTATCCCCACAAAGGACAATACTTGATTGACTAGTCCGCCTTCTGTCTCTAATAGTCCTTGCCACATTAAAAGAGTTATTACTGTAGGAATTACCCATGGTAGAATGAAAATTATTCTATAAATTTTGGCTATATTGACTTTATTTTTCTGTAACAATGTTGATATAAATACACCAAGAATAAATGATACTACTACTACAGAAATAGCAAACCCAAATGTCCAGATCGTCATTGATACCAGTCCTTCGAATCCTGATAAGAAAATACTCCGATAATTAGAAAAACCAATCAGCCCATAATCTCTCAAATTAATGCCGCTATAATCAGTTAAAGACAAATAAAAGTTATGAAAGATAGGGTATACATAAAAAATCAATAAAAGCATCATTAAAGGAGTAATTAATGCCCAAGCAATTAAGGTTGTTTTCCATTTTGGTTTACACATATAACTCTTTATTTTGCCAATGCGCTTTTTCTTTAATACACAATATAAAATCACAACAAGCAATAGAATGATTATAATTACTAAAAAAATATAAGAAGGTATTTCAATACGTTCAGCTCTATAATTCATTAATCTAACATCATCACGAATTTTATCAGTTAAATCAGTTAGCTTATTTATATAATTAATATTTTCTTCATCAGAAAAAAAGATTGATTGAAATGTCTGGGAAGTATAATTATACCAAATGCGACCTTCAGGTATATTTGGAAAGGCTTCACATTCTTCATTTAACTCACTAAGAGAAGATAAGACCTCTGACGACTTAATATAATCACTTTGAATTACGGATAAATTTGCTGGATTTCTTGTTCCAAGTTTCTTTTCATAGTTATTACCAGCTTCTATAAGCAATTGTTGATTTTCATTAGTAAGAATATACTCCAGAAAATCTAAACTAGCTTCTTTTTCTAACGAGAATTTATTCATAACAAATCCTTGTACTGTTGTCAAAGCCTTTGATATGTTTTCATTATCTTGATCAGGCAATGAAGCAATTCCATAATTGATGCCTCTATCTTGAAGAGTTGAAGCGTACCATAATCCATATATAATCATGCCTACTTTGCCATTTGCAAATCGAGATACAATTTCACTTTCTCCATGAATCTTGTTAGTTAAAACTAACCCTTGTTCTTTTGCTTCATTTATTTTGGAAATGTAATCTAACATGCCTGGATTATCAAGTCCAATATCATATGGATTGAACTCACCATTAGGATAAAGACCATAATAATACCCGCCATAAGATTTTAACAACGGATAATTAAACCACATGTCTTTAGAGTTTAATAGAGTTCCATGTATAACTGGAGTTTCACCGTCAAAAATAGTCTTTTTAGCTGCAACTTCAAAAAATTCATCCCATGTTTTAGGTAATTCATCTTCATGAATAATATCTTTGTTATATATAAGACCATAAGAATCAACTGAATATCCAACACCATAGTATTCCCCGTTTAGTTTAAAGGCAGATAAAGCTACTTCAGTATATCTTGATTTTAGTTCATCATTAACTATTGTATTCAAAGATTCTAGATATCCACTCGATACTAAAGCTCCTATATCTGGAGCTTGCATATATATTAAATCTGGTCTTTCATCCAATGTAGCGTTATTCACTAAATCTGAAACTGCATTAAATATATTAATCCTTGATACAACATCTACTTTTATTCCAGTTTCAGTTTGATATTGCTCAGCTATTAATCTTAAAGCTTCATTTTCTTCTTCGTACTGCGAAAACCAAACTCTAATAGTACTTGTTTCTAAAGCTTTTACATGACTAAAAACTGGTATCATAAATACCATTAAAGTCATAAGAATCATTAGTAAAAGCTTTTTCATTCAATAGTCACCTTCCTTTATTTTGATGAGACTAGCTTATTAAACCTATTAACCATTTCTATTCCTTCTTCTACAGAAGAAACTGGTAAACAAATTGAAAAATTCCCATTCTTCATTTTTTCATAATTCTCTTCAATTTCTTCAAATCTCTCACAATCAATTGCAACAACAACTGAGTTCGAATCTTTAACCAATTGTTCTATATTATCAATTGGTCTTGTTTGATTGGGATCAGTGGCCAACCATAAGTGAACTACATTATCTAAATCGCAAATCTCTTTAACTAAGTACATAGCTCGAGAGTGACAATGCATATAACCTGTCCCAAAATGATTAATTACTCTTTGAGTATGAGGTCTACAAAATTCACGATAAGTATCCCCACTAATCATACAGGCAATATCCTCTGACATGTTAATCTGATTTTTTGTGTACCACATACCATATTTTGTGTTTTTATAATATTTCTCTACTAGCGCATAAATATCCTCTGCAAATTTAATTGTTGCATCAGCACAGAAATTAAGTAATTCATGAAGTTTTATTGGTTCATCATAAAAATCATAATATATATCTTCACCCCGTAATGCATGAGCTAAATCTAAAGGAGAGAAAAAACCACGCATATAAGGGATTCCTTGCTTATAACTTTTTTTTATTAATTCTTCACTTATATTCAAAAACTTCTTGTACCATGGACTTGTTCCCAATGGAGGAAGATTTTTCCAATCATCAATGTTCTTTAACACATGTTCTCCCCAACTAGTCTCTGGCTGAAAAATAATATTTCCCGCAACAAAGGCAGAATAGTCTCCTATGCCTAGAATAGGGAATACTGCTGGTATCATGTTATCATCAATTTCAGATCTTTCGCTATATGATTTATCAAGCAAATTAATTAAATCATTTGTGTACTTTTTAATATCATTATCAATATCAAAATTATAATTACACAAGTTCAATTCTTGATAGAAACTAACATCCGATGGTGGTAAAACACGGAAACTTATGTTTCCTACTTTTTTGTTTAAAGAATTATTATATAGTTTATAATTCTCTTTAAAAGAATTATCTATATCAAGTTTATAATTTTCAATATTCTTAAACATATCTCTATCCTTCTATCAGCTTTAAAGCGATATCAGAAGCAGTAGCTGCATCAGGAGCGTAAGCATCTGCACCTATTTCTTTTGCGAATTTTTCTGTAAGTGGAGCTCCACCTACCATAATTTTTACACTGCTTCTTAATCCTTTGTTTTCTAAATGATTGATGATTACTTTCTGATTCATCATTGTAGTTGTTAATAAAGCACTTAAACATAAAACATTTGGTTTATGCTGTTTTATAGCTTCTTCAACAGCTTCAGGACTTGCATCTACACCCAAATCTATTACTTCAACTCCTTTACCCTCAATCATCATCTTGACTAGATTTTTTCCGATATCATGAAGATCTCCTTGAACTGTACATATTAAAGCTTTGCCTTTGCATTTATTTCCTTGCAAAACTAATGCTGGTCTCAATATTTCTAAACCAAAATTCATTGCTCTAGCAGCGACTAGAACCTCTGGAACAAAAACTTCATTCTTTCTAAATTTTTGTCCAATTACTGACATACCATTAATTAAGCCTTCATTTAAAATAATCTTAGCTTCATAGCCTTGATCTAAAGCATCTTGAACCAAAACTTTAACCTCTTTTGCTTTACCTTTTTGTAATAGCGTCGAAATATCCTCTAATATCATAGTCATACCACCTTTTCTTTAGTATCAAATTTATTATAAATGAAAACGCTTTTTCTTAATAGTAGTTATCTTGTGCTAAAATGAAACATATTTGTTAAAAAAATCTTACTTCGAAAAGTAAGAAATTTTTATAAAAAAAGACTCATATACTTCTTTGGCGTTATTCCATGATACCTTTTAAATATTTTTATAAAATAACTGTGATCTGAAAATCCTGTCTGTGAAACAATTTCTTGAATAGTAAGATTTGTTTCTTTCATAAGTTTCACAGCGGCCTCAATTCTAATCTTATTTACATAGTCTATAAATGTCATATTCATTTCATCTCTAAAAAGATGACTCAGATAATAATTACTAACAAATACATTTTTTGCAACCGATTCAAGACTAACATCATTACGATAGTTTTTCTTGATATAGTTAATTGCTTTAATAAGATTCTCATTACTCTTTTTTTTAAACTTGTTTTGAGAAATTACTTTATTAATTGCTTCCATAATTTCA
>JBAYZV010000075.1:0-8659 GCA_041672325.1 Candidatus Izemoplasmatales bacterium | reverse complement strand
TCACGTGTAGATACCTTAGTTACATCTGAAGCTTTAGCTAGTTTTTCTAAATCTTCATCAGTTAAACCAATTTTGATCTTTCCATCCATTATAGCTATTGTTGCTGGAACAGCGCCTTCACTTAAAATAATTGATTCAACCTGCTTAGCCATTTTTACATTTTCTGGATATGGCATACCATGTGAAATAATGGTTGATTCCAAGGCTACCACAGGCTTATTGTTTTCTAATGCACTCTTTACCTCTTCTTTAATCTCTAAAAACATTTCATAATTTTTCATATTTATTAAACTCCTTTTTAATTAAATCTATTGATAAATCTGGATTGACTGAATATTTTGACTTGATTGTTAAAATAGAACTAATAATGCCATATTTAATCGATTTTTCAAATGATTCCTGATTAATTAAACCATTAATTGTAGCGGCACTAAAAGCATCTCCTGCGCCTGTAACATCAACAATCTCAGTTGATGGGATAGTTATTGTTTTTTGATATCTAATACTTTCATTTTCAGCATAAACTAAAGGATTCTTATTTGCTGTAATAACAACTTTATTTACACCTCTTTCAAGCCATAATTTACTCAATTCTTCAAGATTTTCCGTTTTGGTTTTAAAATAGCTTTGACTTTCATCAAGATTACATATCACTATTTCAACACCATCTAAATTGTCAGGTACATTTCTCATCTTAGGGCCAGATACACCAACAATAGCTAATTTCTTATTTTCAAGTTTAGAAAACTCAATTAATGCTTCAATTCCATCTTTTGCAACATTAGTATCAGTTATAATCCAAGTACCCATGTTTAAGTGTTTCTTATGTTCAATTACCCAAGTTCTATTCATTCTTAAATTAATCGACATATCAGCATATCCGACATTCATGTTTCCATCTTTTCCAATTACAGAATAGTAACTACCAGTCCTTTCTCCATATATCTTTTCAGTAGCAAAGACTCCCATAAGTTTGTTAGAATTCATTAGTAATTCTTCGCCAACCACATCATCACCAACTACTGACATCAAAGAAACTTGATGATTTAATCTAGCGAGATTTTCAGCGACATTTCTTGTAACTCCACCATAGGAAGTTGAAGATTTAACTGGATTTGATGTTCCCATGATCATTTCTTCTTCTAAAGCGAAAGTATAATCAGAATTAGCTCCTCCAACACAGGTAATATATTCTTCTTTTCTCAACAAATATGGTTTACCTAAAATATAACCTTTATCTTGCAAACCTGATATCAAATTTGCAATAGCTGAACGAGATAAATGTAATTTATCAGCTATATATTGTTGGCTGACAAACGGATCCGCTTCTAAAATATGCAAGACCTTTTTTTCATTATCATTTAAAGTCATTCAATCGCTCCTTACTATTGTTTGTTTATAAACAAATGTTTATATTATCATTCTACATCATCTTTATTAAAAAGTAAAGAAAAAGACATGAAATAATATAAAATTCATGTCTTAGTTACTTAAATTTTCAAATCACCAGGTTTTATATAACCCTTTTTTCGGAATACTATATCAACCAATAGCACTAACAAGAGTGGCAAAACTAGATGTAACAAAACTACCATTAATATAACTTCCAAACTATAACCCATAACATCTAAAGTGCCAAACTGACCCACTAACCCAGAGGTTCCCATGCCCGCCCCAATAGAATTAGTTTCAATTTGAAAAACAAGTGTTGATAGCGGTCCTAATATAGCAGAGACCATAATGGTAGGTAACCAAATAATTGGTTTTCTTAGAATATTCTTAAATTGCAGCATTGAAGTCCCGATAGCGATTGAAAAAACAACACCTATATTATTGTCTTTTCTAGACATCACCGCGAACCCTAACATTTGAACACTTCCGCCTATCACCGCTGCTCCACCAGCGATGCCTCCCATTGATATCGCAATCGCAATTGCAGCACTAGATATAGGAGAAGTTAATGCCATCCCCATTATAACAGCTATTATAATACCCATTAAAAATGGTTGCAGATTAGTAGCATATTGAATGAAATCGCCTAAAAAAATCATTGCTGCTTGTACTGGCAAACCAATAATACTTGTTATTATAAAAGCAAATATAAGCCCAAATAAAGGAATTAGTATTATATCTACTGGAGTCTTCTTTTTCAGAATATATTGTAAAAGAAAATAAACACTAATCGTTACCAAATAAGCTACCATTGGATCATTATAATAATTAGTTGCAATTCCTCCAGCAATACCAGTCACTATCAATTTTATTCCATCTAGCTTTAAAGAAACAGCTATACCAAACCCAATCCCAACACCCATTAAACTCTTAGCAAAGCTTGACAAACCTAAAAGTGATGTTTCAACTATATCAAAACTAGGCACATAACCAATAAGCATTCCCAATTGTCCAATTATTACTCCAATTATTAAAGTTGAAAATAGTCCTATTGCCATACCGTTAAAACTCTTAATAAAAAAATCTAAAACTGTTTTCTTCATCTAGCTTTCTCCTAGTTTATATATTTTTCATAGTAATCTACTATATTGTATCAATTTTCCTTAAAAATTAACATAAATATGTTCTATATGTTTATAATAAAGATTTCAATATATCAAAATATTATTTAACAATATGTAATAAAAAATCCCTCATTTTTTTATGAGGGATATATAATTTTTTTAAATTTTTACCGATTATCGACAATGCTTTCTTTATATTTCTTCTTGTTTTCATACATGAACTTATCCGCTTTTCTCATTTCTTTACAGAATTCTCCACTGTAAGTCGTTTTAGTGTGATACCCATAAGCCATAGATAACGGTAAACCTTTATTCTGTTTATTTCTAATCTCTTCTTTAATATTCTCGCGAATACTATATGCTTTTTCATCATCAGTGTTTGGCAGTAAAATTAAAAATTCATCACCGCCTAATCTAAATAAGTAATCTTTATTAGGCATATTATTTTTAATAATTCTAGCAGCTGTTTTTATCAGTTTATCACCCATGTAATGTCCAAAGTTATCATTAACATATTTAAGATGGTTTAGATCAATGGAAATAATGCATAAAGGGTAATTCTCAGGTTGATTGATTTCTTTTTCAATCTTTTCTAAGTAATGTCTATTTTTAAATTTAGTCAGATTGTCATGATAACTTAGAAACTCCATCTTCCTCTGTTTTTCTATTAGTTCATTAATATCCTTAGCTATACCGGAATAACCAACCCTTTTTTCATCCTCAATAATCACGGTGCCACTAGTTTCAAAGTAGCGCCATTTTCCTGATGAAGTCTTTAGTCTATACCCTCTTAATTCTTGACAAACCTCGGACGTATCGATTTTTTTAAAAAATGTTTCGATCTTATTTAAATCGTTTGGATGAACAATGTCTTTAAGAGATGTTCCAATCCCCTCTTCAACACTATAGCCCAATAGATTCGTCCAACCACTTGATAAATATGTGAAGTTTTTCTCCATATCAATTCGATAGATTATATCTTTAGTATTTTCAATTATTTGACGCAGATTTCTCTCGCTTTTTTCTAGCTCTAATTGCACTATTTTTTTCTCGGTAATATCTATTTGAGTTCCTAAAGCTATTAATGGCGTCCCATCTACCGCCCATTTAATGACTTTTCCACTATCAAGAACCCAAATCCATCTGCCATCTTTATGTTTCATTCTAGTTTCAACTGAATAAAATGATTTTTCTTTTCTAAAAAGTTTTTCAAGTTCATTCATTGCAACTCTATAATCATTTGGATGCACCCGATTTTTCCAAGTATCAAAAGTAGTCGGTTCAAGTTCAGACTTAGTGTAACCTACTATTTCTGCCCACCGCTCATTAACTATTAACTCATTTGTCATGATATTCCATTCCCAAACAGCAGCATTCATTGCTTCTAATATGATACTGCTACGCGAATCTAATAATATATTTTGTAAAACCATGGTTTCACCCCTACCAAAAGCCGTTAACTATCATTATAGCACAATCATTAACTATTGGAAGTACATACCAACAATAATACTTATAGTGGTTAAATTTGTATTATTTCTACAATTTTTAGCTGTTTTTTAAAAAGAAATCGTCCAAGCCTACTATTCTACCATCTATTATTATATAATAAATTATGAATATATTTGTCGATAGCGAGGTATTCTTATGAAAAAGAGAATAGTTTTAAATTTGAAAACTCTTTTTAATGATTTTGTAGTTTTTAAAAGAAATCCATATTTTTTAATCTTAATCATTATGTCTCTACCATTAGTTTATTTTATCGTCTATTTTACTGGTGGAATTAAATACGTTTATTCTCATTCCATGTATATTCCTATTATTTTAGCAGGATTATATTATGGACCGATAATCGGAGGAAGTGTTGCGCTATTAGCAGGAATTCTATTAGGCCCTTTAATGCCTATAGATACCATAACTAGTGAAATGCAGCATCCTTTAAACTGGATTTATCGATTGTTAATATTTGTATTACTAGGAACAATAATAGGATATGTCTCAGATAAGTTAAGAAAAAATGCTCAGAAAATCGAAAATTTGATGTCAGTCAATCAAGAAACATCAGTTCCTAATATCAATAATTTAAAACTTATCTTCGAAACAATGGGTAACAATACTAAATATTCTATTTTTACAGTTTTAATTAGCAATAACCATAACATAATCGATGTATTAGGAATTGATGTTTATTATGAATTGATACACAATATCTATATAGATTTAAAAAATAATTTATCAAAACATTCTAAAATAATTCAAGCAGAAAATAATAAGCTATGGATTTTAATCCCTTTTACAGATTTAAATTTAGACTTAGGTGTTTTAATTAACGCCTTAAGCAATTCTAAACAAATTCGAAATATTCCATTGTACATTGATTATTCTATCGGTGGGTCGGTTTATTTTGTAGATACTAAGCAAAAAAACCCTAGTATATTTAAAGATTCTGATATTTCTGCTAGATCAGCTCACAATAATAACTTACTCTATGTTTTGGACTCTCAAGAAAGGTTCAAAAGACGAAATGAGTTTGATTTATTGGCTACTTTTACAGAATCCTTAAATAACGGAAACATCTTTCTTGAATATCAACCAATTATGGATTTAAACACAATGAAAACATACGCTTTTGAAGCATTAATAAGATGGAATCATCCAGAAAGAGGTTTAGTTTCGCCAGTGGAATTTATTCCGCTAGTAGAAGAAACAAAATTGATTCATATTTTGACTGATTGGGTCTTAACTAATGCACTAGCTAAAACTAAAGAAATGTCTGATTTAGGCTATAAAGTTCCTATATCAATCAATCTTTCCGTAAAAAACCTTTATGATCCGTATTTTTTCGAGCGAACAATTAATATTATCGATAAATCTAATGTTCCTTTTGACCTAATAATTTTAGAATTAACTGAATCCACCCTAATGTTAAACCCTAACAAAAGCAAGCAAATACTCCAAAGGTTTTTCGATTTAGGAATAACAATTTCTCTTGATGATTTTGGTTCTGGTTATTCCTCTTTAGCATATTTAACTCAATTTCCATTGAATATTATTAAGATTGATCGATACTTTATGAATAATATTCTCACAGACAAATCAATGATTTCTATCCTTCAATCTATTATTGAACTATCTAAATCTCTTGGACATAAAGTTGTAGTTGAAGGAACAGAAACTAAAGACGTAGTCGATTTAGTTAAATCTCTTAATTCTGATTATGCACAAGGGTATTATTTCTCAAAACCTTTATCTTCAAACGCTACTACTGAATGGTTTATCAATCACTAAGTAATATTTTTTATATAATAATACATTCAACTTAATCATTAATTCTAGATAAAAAAAATAAGGACTTATAAACTAGATTTACTAGTTTATAAGTCCTTTTTAGATTTCTTTTGCAAATACATCTCTTGATCTGCAAAGTTAATTAAATCATCAGGATTATCACCATCAGACGGGTAATTAGCAATTCCGTAACTAAACCCAAGAAACGGAATATCAATAGCTATTTCTTTCTTTATATTATTTTTTAATTTATTAGCGTCAAAACTATTTAACTTTCCATTTTTAACCAAACAAACAAATTCATCACCAGCAAACCGATATACTTCTCCTATCCCAATAAGCGACTTTTGAATAGTTTGTGCAAAGTTTCTTAGATAATTATCACCTTTACCGTGATTATATGTATCATTAACTGCTTTTAAGTTATCTAAATCTATAAACATAATGAGAAAGTCTTCTTTTTTTGTAATGTATTGATTCATTTCAGTAAACAACGCATATCGATTTTTCACTCCAGTTAAAACATCATTATATACAATGGTATTTAGTTTAGCTGAATTTACCGAAAGTGTCCTAACTTTTTTTGCAAGAATTTGTTTATCGTGTTCAATATCATTCTTAGATTCAATTTCAATAAACAAGAAAAAGATGATGGCATATATTAAAAGAGAAAGAATAATACCAATATACCCGTGGGCAAAATATTCAGGTCGTTTAAAAATATCATTAGGTACAAAAAGAATAAAATAAGACAATGCATATGACAAGATTAGCGCTGAATTTAAGATTATCCAACCTTTGTTAAGTGAGTATGACATTTTTATATAAATAGGTCTAATAATTTTCAAGATGATAGGCAGGAACAAGATATATGTAACTATTCTTGCAGTTGTGTCAATTAATGGTGTGTTTTCTCCAAACAATAGATACGAAGCAAAAAGTCCGTTGATAATCGTGACATTTCCAATTACTTGGACAGATAATACTGCAAAAACAAATTTGCTCATCCTTAGACTCGAGAAAAAGAAACCTAAAATCACGTAAGGTAATATCAGTGTTAAAGGATAAAATCTTATGTAAAATGGCAAACCAATAAATTCTATTATCAATGCATTAATGATAATTACGATAAATGCAACGATTAAAACAAAAATCGTATTTCTTTTCTTTGGTTCTTTTAAAGGAACCAACAATAAAACAAAAAAAATACTAAATGCTTGAGATATGACTAATCTTAAAATTGTTGCATCTATCATTTGTGTTCCTTCTTTCTTGAAATAATAACAAATATAAATAAGAACTATAAATAAAACTATATATTAAATATATATTATTAAAAGCATAATTTTTCGCTTATTTTATTATATCATAATCGTTTTAGTTTCTAGTAAAATATATACTTAAAGCTAAATATTTTACAAATATAAAATAAAAATGTACTAATTTTTTTATTCTTATACGTTAAGATATATCATTAATTCATTTTTTTCTTGCTGTTTCTAAGAAAAGTAATATAATAATAGTTGATTTCACACAAAACTTAAATACTAAGGGGTATAAAAATGAAAAATACTAATTTACTAACAAAACTTGTTGCTCATCGCGGCGGCAAATTTTTTGGACTTGAAAACACTAAAGAAGCTTTTGAAAGCGCGATAACTTTGAATTACTATGGAATCGAATGTGATATCCAACCAACGAAAGACAAATTATTAGTCGTTCATCACGACTTGAATATTCTAGGTTTTACTGGCCTTAATAAAAAAATAGTAGATGAAAATTGGAATGATTTAAAAGATTTAGAACTTTCTAAAGTTGAAGTTGATAATAATACATACAAAGGTAAAATAATGCTTTTTGAAGACTTCATAGAATTAATCAAAAGGTCTTCTTGCAAAGCTTTTATTGAAATGAAAGAAACTTTTAACATGGATTATGTCAGAATGATGTTTGATATAATTGAAAAATCTAAAGTAGATATGAATCAAATTATTATCATAGCTAATAATGTTAGTTTTAATCTTCTTCTCGAAATACGAAAGTTTAATAAAGATATCAAACTTCAGTTCGTCGCTTATACTGATTATACAAAGTATATTGATGATTGTCTTTCTAATAAAATAGATTTAGATGTTTCAAAGAATGTCTTCTTTGAAAACAAAGAACAATTCAAAATCAACATTAATAAATTCCATAGTCATGGTTTGGAAGTGAATTGCTGGGTAGTTGACGATTTAGATTTACTTAAAGAATTAGAAAAAATGGGCGTTAATTATATCACTACTGATTCAATAAGACCTTTATAAAAATAAAAATGGTTGAGTTTTCAACCATTTTTATTTTTCATTTGATTCTAAGATAATATTAGATTTTTTTGTTATAAATATACATATACACAAACATACTACCTACATGAATGAATAATGCTCCTATAGATATATACCCCGGCACATGATAATCAAGTACAACGAAAGTCATTGATATTGCTGCTAATATAAAAACAGTAGAATACCAAGTTGCACATCCCGCTTTTTCACGAATTCTGATATTTCTTTCGTCATTTTCATTAATTTCATATAATTTTGCCTTCTGCGGGTTTTTTTCTAGCAATTTTTTTCTGATGATGTTTGCCACACCTACTGCAATAATACCAGCACCAAATCCCTTCAAAACATTTGAAAGAGATTCCATTGTCCCTTCATTATCTGCCCCAAATATCTGCAGAATTATGCCAATCACAAACACACCCAAACCTAGATAAAAAACATAAGACCCTAAATTTTTTTTCATTTTTCTTCCTCCTCATAAATGAATATTTCCTCTATACTCTTGTCAAAAAACTTAGCTATTTTAAA
>JBAYZV010000074.1:0-8695 GCA_041672325.1 Candidatus Izemoplasmatales bacterium | reverse complement strand
TATAAAATATATATTAAAAAGAATAATATTGAATTATCTGCTAGAAACACACGTGGTTTAATTTATGCTATTAATTACTTGAATTTATTTTGCGAAAAAACTCTAAGTGGTCATAGACTACCAATCATCTTTATCGAAGATGAACCTAGTTTTGAATATAGAGGTATTATTGAAGGTTATTATGGAACACCATGGACATTTGAAGAAAGAAAAGATATGGTAAAGTTTATGACTGAAAACCGTCTAAATTCTTATATGTATGCTCCTAAAACTGATGAATATCATCGTGCTAAATGGTGTGATTTGTATCCTGAAGAATTGTTTTCTGAAATAAAATATTTATATGAGGATACAAAGAAAAACCATATTGATTTTTATTATACAATCTCGCCTGGATATATTAAAGAAGGTGACTATGCTTTTGATTACACAAACAATGATGATTTTGAAAAATTATATCGAAAAATTGATCAATTTATTGAAATTGGTGTAAATAAATTTGGTTTATTGTTAGATGATATTGATTATAAAATATCTGATGATCAGGCAATTAGTTTTCCAAGGCCTGGCCTTGCCCATGCTTATATTTGTAATTCTTTAAATAAATATTTAGCTTCAAAACTAGATGACTACAAGATGGTTATGTGTCCTACTGAATATCATCATATTGGCGAGAGCCAATATCGTACAGATTTAAAAGTTAATCTTGATAACAATATCTTTGTATACTTCACTGGTGATAACGTTTGTGCTGAAGCTATTACAGAATCGGATATGTCATTAACAAAAGAATCTTATAAAAAAGAATTAATTATTTGGGACAACTTCCCTGTAAGTGATTTCACTTACGGAGTAAGAGAATTTATCGCACCATTAAGTAATAGATTCACTAAAATTCATAATTATGCTTCTGGGTATTATATCAATCCTAGCATTCATTACTACATATCTAAAATAGGTATGCAGACAATGGCTGAATACGCATGGAATTCTGAAGGATATAATGAAGAAAAAGCTTTTGAAAGAGCGTTGAAAGTTAATGGTGAAGATTTTTATTTAAACTGCAGAGATTTTATTGAATTTAATTATCCGAACGTTTTAAATTATGGAAAACTTCATGAATATAATCAATTAGTTGATAATTTAGAATATGATAAGATAAAAGAAATATATAGAAATGCACGTGTAAGTGCCCATGAATTACTGAAATTGGAGTTACCAATTATTGAAGAACTTAGACCATGGTTACTAAGACTTATAAAAGAAGAAAAAATCGCTTTGAAAATAATAGATAATGATTATACAAAAGAAGATGTCTTAGAGTTTTTAGAAGATAAGCATTTCTTAGGTATGGAAATAATTGATAAAATTATTAAACAATCAAATATATTAACTACTGAAGAGTTTGAAGAATTAATCACTAAAAGAAGAGGAAGACCTTGGTTTAGGGTGTTTGAGGAAAAAAGATGGAAAAAATAGTTTATATTGCTTTAGATGAAAGACCTTGTAATTACAAATTCCCAGAAGAAATTTTCAAAAACGGAAATTATGAAATTGTTACTCCTAGTATGGATATTATGCCTTATAAAAGAACTCCTGGAGATTTCGATAAGCTAAGATCATTTTTGTTAGAAGAAACAAAAAACGCTTATGGATTAGTTATTTCTATGGATACACTTTTATATGGTGGACTTGTTCCATCTAGAATTCATCAATTAGATGAAGAAGAGATATTCGAAAGAATGCAAGTAATCGATGAAATTAAACAAAACAATCCCCAAATTATTATTTATGGTTTTCAAATCATTATGAGATGTCCTAGTGGTAATGGTGCTGATGAAGAACCTGTTTATTACAAGACTGAGGGTAAAAAAATCCATCTAAATGGATTATATAAACATAAAGAAAAATTAGGTATAATTACTCCATCAGAAAAAGAAAATTGGGATTCTTTAGAAATAATCCCTGAATATTTAAATGATTTTGAAAAAAGAAGAAAAACTAATTTAAAACTTGATTTACATGTTATAGATTACGCTAAAGAAGGGGTTTTTGATTTTTTAATTCTTTGTCAAGATGATGCCGGTGAATTTGGTTATCCTGCAATGGATCAAGAAGTTGTTACAGAGAAAATTAAGTCTGAAAATTTGAGAATGAAGGTATATGCTTATTCAGGTGCTGATGAACTAGGGGTAATCATGGTTGCTAGAATGGTTAATAGCCTTTTAAAACAAAGACCTAAGTTTTATATTAAGTATCCTTCACTAACTTCAGGAACAGTTATTCCTGTTTTAGAGGATCGTTATCTTGATAACACTATCAAATATCAAATTATATCTGCCGGTGGAATTATTGTTTCATCTGTCGAAGAGTCAGATATTATTTTAGTAGCTTTGATGGGGGCTACAAGGATGTTTCCTACTGTATATCATAATCAAAGAGATATTGATGTCATGACAAATTTGATTGAAACATTTGAATTTATTAATTGGGCAATAGAAAAGAAGCCGATTATTATCGCTGATTTATTTTATTTAAACGCTGGTTCTTTAGAAGTTTTAGACTTAATTAAAGAAAACAATTTGTTAACATCTTTAGCTGCTTATGCAGGTTGGAATACTTCTAGTAATACTTTAGGCACATGTATAGCTCAAGGTATTAGGTATTTACAAAAAGGGTTTGATGAACATCATTTAGCATTTTTAATTAAAAGGTATATTGAAGATATCGGTTATTGCAATATTGTAAGAACTAGTGTTAAAAATCAATTGAGTAGCTATGGCATGAACTATTTTGATGTTTTTGAGCAAAAAGGTCAAGCTAGTAAGTTAGTCGAGAAAGAATTAAATGATTTTATTGATGAACACTTAACTGAACTAAAACCTAAATTTGAAATCAAAAATATTAATTTACCTTGGAAAAGAATGTTTGAAGTAGATTTTGATATTAAAATAAGGTGACCTATATGAAGAAAACACTGTTAATAATTTTACTTGTAGTAACAGGACTCATCCCAATAATTGTTAAAGGAACTTCTTTAAGTTTTACCAAAGGTGTGATTAACGAATCAGGGACTTTACTTGATGGTGTTAGTTATGAAAGCTTTTCTGCAGAAACAACTACTGATTATGGAACAGTAGGTAAGCAGAATATATCTTATGTTAAAGCATTATCAACTTCAAAAACTAAAATTGTTACTTGGGCAAAAACACTTACTAATAAAATTACTGGTGGCAATTTGGTTTCTATAGCAGAAGATTATGAAAAAAACAACCCTGAATATGAAGTGTTGGCCGCGATAAACGGAGATTATTATGACATGACAACTTTCACACCAGTAAATGCTCATGTGCAAAATAATATAGCCATAAAGAGTGAAAACTTCTATTTAGATCGATATTTTTCTGTAGGTTTTACTAATGATGAAAACTTATTTGTAATAAATAAGAAAAATGTTGTAGAACCATATTATAGTTTAGCTATCTTAGAAAATGATAAAGTAATTAAGGAGATTGAGATTCAAGGCTTTAATCAAATTCCTCAAACTGGTGAGACTTCTATATACTATAATTTAATTAATACTCCAGAAATTGCTGATACTGATATCTTTTCAATAAAACTAGATAAAGCGTTAAGTTATGGTAATTATTATTTATCTGGTATTGTTGAAAATGAAGTAGATAGTATTATAGCAAATGAAGAATATTTTTCTTTGGCAACTAAATCAGATGAAATTGCATCATATTTATTAAATGGTTATAAAATTAGAGTTCAAAAGTACATGTCTGGTGTTTATAATAATATTGAAAGTGTTATTGGTGTTGGATCTCAGCCTTTAGAAAACGGCGTGATTAAAAATTTTGACGAGATAAACGATCAAAGTGTTAGTTTTGCGGAAAACAGACATCCAAGAAGTAGTTTTGGTTTTACAAACGCTGGTGATTTTGTGCTTTTAACCATTGATGGTCGTCAAACTGATATGTCTGGCGCTAATTTACGAGAAGTATCAAAAGTCATGAAAAGCTTAGATGTTGAAAATGCTTTTAATCTTGATGGCGGTGGTTCTACTCAATTAGTAATAAAAAAAGACGGGGAATTAGTTTATCTCAATTCACCATCTGAGGATAGAAGAGTAGCTAATGCGGTATTAATTGTCGCTCCTAAGGCTATTGTTGAATGTGAAGTTTTAAATATAAATTATAATAGTTTCGATTTCAATTATACTGTTAACGATGGATTAGGCGAAGTTATTGACCATCGTGTTTATTTAGATGGTACTTTACTTACGATGGATAATGGTTCTATCTCTTTAACTGCTTTAGAGATGGGTGAGATTTATACAGTAAGTATTGAAGTTGACTATATGATTAATGAAAATGTATATACAAATATTTTTGTTAATAAGCGAGTAAATTTAAAGCTTTATGAAGATGATTACGTAAAACAAGCTCCAAGTAATTTTTCCTTGCAAATAGAAAAAAATGACAGCATTAATGGGTTTGATGTTTTTGTTAACTATGATGATCCAGATAAAACTTTGACAAAAATGTATTTGATATTTGATGATGAAAAAGAAATTGTTGCAAAAAGTATTGGTGGCTATTTATATCAAATGTATAATGCGGAAAAAGGTAGAAATTACGGATTTAAAATTGAGTATTATTACCGAATAGACACGATAAACCCGGTCTTTGAGACAACTCAAGGTACTTTCTATTATAAATATGAAAATATTGAGGAACCTTTGATTACTACAGAGAATATTCCAACTGTTGAAACCACTAGATTACCTGAAGAAGATACTGATAATAATCCCATTAATTTGATAGGTATTATCGCACCAATTACATTGATTTTTATAACAGCGGTTATCTTTATAGTTAGAAGAAAAAAGTAGAAGAATTTTTAAATTCTTCGCTTTTTTTTATTTTTGTTGAAAACCTTTACAATTTCGGTTGACTAGACAAGTATTGATGGGGTATAATAATTGTAATTCAAGAAAATATTCAATTGAATAAAAAAGGAGGTATTTGAATGCAAAGGTTTTTTAAACTGATTACTGTTTTTTCTCTTGTCTTGATGGTGTTTCTTTTTGTAGGTTGTAATGGATTAACTTCCAATGAACCTACAACAAATGTAACAACACAAGATAACACAAATGTAACGTCAACTGTCACTGGAGATGGTGACCAAGTTGCTCCAATTGTGACTGTTAATCAAGATACAATCGTTATTCAAACTGGTTCTAACTTTGATTATGCAGAGTTTATCACAGTAAGTGACGACGTAACAGCAGAAGATGACTTGCTAAAAGAAGTAACTGATTGGGGTAGTTTTGACATTAGTGTTAAAGGAAACTACACTGTAACAATCAAAGTGACTGATGAAGCAGGAAATTATACAACTGCTATATTAAATGTAGAGGTTAAAGATGACGTTTTAGCTCCAATGTTAACAGGTTCGATTTCTACTGTTAAGCATTTGGCAGGTGAAGTTGTTGATTTAACTAAAGGTTTATCTGGTGTAGATAATATTGATGGAACCAATGTTATATTCACTGTATCTGATTATAGTGATTATGATTTAAATGTTCCTGGAACATATACTATCAAAGTAGTTCTATCCGATAGTTCTAACAACACTAGTGCACCAATTAACCGTACTGTTATAGTTGAGGAAAGCTATACACGTGCAGAGATGACATCTTTTGATGGTGATCTTGTACGTTATCAAGCGTTATATAATCCTCAAATCATGAATGGTAATACAACTACTGGTTATAACAGTGCTTACGATGGCTCATATATAAATGTTCTTTCTAAAGAATATCTAGAATGGGTTATTGAATATGCTCCTGAAAGATTAGGTTCTGGTGTTGGCTGGAGTGTTATTGCTGTAACTAATGAAAATGATGAAATCATTTATGTAAGACATTGGAACAGTGGTGAAGCTTTTATTGACGGAGAAGGTCAATTATCTTCTGTATTAGCTGAAGATTGGTCAACAGGTTCAAATCGTTCATGGTCTATTACAGTAGGAGAACAAACGATTCCTATGACCAATGCAAGATATGGTTCTGGTGAAATGGGTATGATGATGGCTAACATTAATCAATGGGTTCCAGAAAATGGACATGTGTTTATTTTCTTAAATTGGACTGATGCAGTTATTGAAGAAAATGTTTTAGTCACAAAAGCAAACACACCTGATATGCCTAGGTCTATGGGTGCTAATTACATTATGAATTCAGATGAAAACGGCGATGAAATAATGGATTATGCTTTAGGAAGAAAACTAGAAGTTCTTGATAAAGAATTAAGTAACGAAGCTGTTAGAGAAAGTTTTGATTCTGAAAATCCATTCCCTATTATTACTATTCCAAGTGTTAGATTCGCTACTGAAGCTGGAGTTTGGAAAGAACGTTATCATAAAACTGTTTATTTAGATAACTACTCAGAAGAAAACCCATATAATGTGCTTACTGGAATTGTTGCTAATGATGGTTTAGGAAATGATATCTCAGATGATATTACTTACAAGATTTATCGTTATCAAACTGCTGAAAGCGTTTATGGCGTAAATGTTTCATTACCAATTACTAGTTCAAAATGGTCTGAATTATCTGAAAGCCCATGGTTATTAAGCGAAAATGAAGTTACACTTGAACAAGCTTTGGTTCCAGAAAACAATGGTGTTTATTTTGTTGTTGAATATCAAGTAACAGCTAATGGACATACAGATACAGCGTATAACTTATTTAGTGTAGCTGTTCAATCACCTGATTATATCGAATTATATGGTGAATCTGATACAGTTTATTCAAAAGTTATGGGTGTGGAACAAAGACTTGAAATGAATCCTGACTTAGTTCAATTTGGCGCTTTTGATCAAACTGATCGTGGAATCATTTATGAATCTAATTTCTTTAATAATTTAGCTGAAAAACCAGTTTTATCTGAAGGTGTAATCGTAGTCTTAAATGAATACTATCAAATACAAACATTACGGGTTGCTAACGGAATTTACTTTGAATTAAATGGCTTAGGTGAATCTGTACCAGTTACTTTTGATAGCACACATTTATTAGATGGAATTACTGTTCCTAATGGTGGATATTTATTAATATATCCTATTGGTTTAAATAATCAAGTTATTAATAAAGCAATTAAAGCATTCTATGATTATGACTATCTTGGTGATAATACCGATATGGCTTTCATTAATGGTTTAGTAGAAGTGACTTTACCGATAAAAGAAGTACAAGAAGTTTCAACTTTAAAAGTTAATGGTGAAACAGCTACTATTGTTGTTAACGGAGTTACAATTAATGTTGAAGTAGTTACAAATGATAAAAAAGCTTTAGTTCACGATCCTTCATTAGGTGGTGCTGGATTTAGACAAGGTTCTGGCGAAGTTTACCTATATGATTATAATATGTATCAAGCATTCTTAAGTGATACTCAAGTAGTCGAATCATTTACTAATTTAGCTAAAAACCTTGGAGTTCCATGGTTTAACAATGGTGCAGTTCTAATTTTTGATGAAAATGGTGATTTTGTATTAGCTCGTTTAGGTGTTGGTGCAGCAGCAGAAGTTCACGCTGATGGAACATTCCTTTATGGTGCAGCAATCACTAATTGGGATGTTACAGTATACGATAATACTACTGTTCATGGATTACTTGCTAATATACTTGATGATGTTCCAGAAGGTGGATATTTTATGATATTCCCTACAACTGGTGTTACTGCAGAAGTTCGTAATCTTGCTATTGAATTAGTTTGGAATGCAGCTTATCCTGGTGGTGGAGCAATTGTTGATATTAATGCTGATCCAGCTCCAACAAATCCTGAAACATTAGGGTTTGATGAAACTACATTTACAACTACATATTTTACTGATTTAGCTATTACATCTGATTATGTAGCGACAATTGTAGACAAAAAAGCTAAGATTACAAGACCAATTATTGTAATTGATGAAAATATTATATCTTGGAAAGCTGATAGCAACGCTGCATCTTATAATTTGTATTATGATGGAGTATTAGTTGGAGAGGCTGTTGGTACATTATCAGAAGATATGTTGACTTATACATTAGATTTATCAACTATTCTTGCTGAAGAAGGTACTTATAAAGTTCAATTAAGAGCTATTACAGCTGATGGAACTGTTGCTTCAACTTCAGTTTTAAGTGATTCTTTAAGTTTCACAGTAGCTAGATTAAGTGTTCCGACAAATTTTGTTAGAACTGATAATATCCTTTCTTGGGATGTAGTTACAGGAGCTACAAAATATTATGTTTCTATAAATGAAGCAGAATATATTGAAGTATTAGAAACTCAAGTAGTTTTACCTGATGCAGACATCATTAACGGTGTAATGGTTAAGGTTTACGCTTCTGGTTCAGAAGATTTATTTGATTCTTTAGTAGCTGAACATGTTTTAGTGGTAGAAGTTATTCCTATGGAAGTAGTTATGGGAGCTTATACTTTACCAATTAAGGAATTTACTGTTTCTTCATGGATGAGATATGTAGCTGCTGGTGATGTTGGTGCTCAATGGATAGATGCATTTGTAGTAGTTAATAATGCAGAAGATTTCTTAGACTTAGAAGATACTACAAAAGTGTTTGCTGGCGGATATGCTGTTGTTCTTGATTCAGAAATGAATATTAAATATATTGTTGATCGCT
>JBAYZV010000073.1:0-8848 GCA_041672325.1 Candidatus Izemoplasmatales bacterium | reverse complement strand
GGCAAATCTAATCCTTCTCTAAGTAAATTAATCCCTACTAAAATATCATATTCACCTAATCTTAATTTTCTAATAATTTCCATTCTTTCTAATGATTTAACCTTAGAATGTAAATAACCTACTTTATACCCCAAAGATTTAAGATGATTTGTAAGATCTTCACTCATCTTAATTGTTAATGTAGTTATTAATACACGTTCTTTGTTGTTAATAGTTTTATTTATTTCTGTTAATAAATCATCAATTTGATTCATAGAATCTTTCACCTCTACAATAGGATCTATTAATCCTGTCGGGCGAATAATCTGTTCGATAACGTGCTCAGTCTTACCTAATTCATAATCTCCTGGTGTAGCAGATAGATATATCACTTGATTTATTTTTTCATTAAATTCATCAAAATTTAACGGCCTATTATCTAAAGCACTCGGTAGTCTAAACCCATAATTAACAAGGGTTTGTTTTCTTGACCTATCACCATTAGACATTCCTCTGACTTGAGGTAAAGTCACATGTGACTCATCGACAATCAAAAGAAAATTGTCTGGGAAGAAATCAATCAAAGTTGAAGGAGTTTCTCCTTCATTCCTTAAAGCGAGATGCCTTGAATAATTTTCAACCCCAGAGACAGTCCCCATCTCCTTCAACATTTCTAAATCATACATAGTTCGTTGTTCTATTCTTTCCGCTTCCAACAACTTATTATTATCTTTAAAGTATTTTACCCTTTCTATTAACTCTTCTTTAATCCTTTTTAACGCTTCCTCTAGCTTATCGCTATCAGTTAAAAAGTGTGATGCCGGAAACAAAGATAACACTTCATAGTCTTTATATATTTCCCCACTAACAATATTAAATTCACGAATCCTTTTTATTTCATCAAACTCCATTTCAACCCTTATTCCTTTTGTTTTTTGATATGGAGGCAAAATCTCAATTACATCCCCACGCACTCTAAAGCTTCCTCTAACAAAATCAATATCATTGCGAACATATAAAATTTCAACAAGTCGGTTTAATATGTGTTCTCTAGAAATACTTTCTGATTTTCTTAAAGTAAACATACCAGCACGATAAGTTTCCGGATCTCCAATCCCATAAATGCATGATACACTCGCTACTATGATAACATCTCCTCTTTCTAACAAAGAAGATGTAGCTGCATGACGTAGTTCATCAATTTCATCATTTATCGAAGAGTCCTTTTCAATATAAATGTCAGCTCCAGGAACATAAGCCTCGGGCTGATAATAATCATAATATGAAATGAAGTATTCTACTCTATTTTCAGGAAACAATGACTTAAGCTCAGAATACAATTGACCAGCCAAAGTCTTATTATGCGCCAAAACTAATGTAGGACGATTGACTTGCTGTATTACATTAGCTATAGTGTACGTTTTTCCCGTTCCAGTCGCGCCTAACAAGACTTGTTCCTTAACTCCATTATTTAAGTTTTCAATTAATTCATTTATCGCCTTGGGTTGATCACCCATTGGCAAGTAATCTGATTTTAATATAAATTTATCCATTCTATCACCATAATTAGTATAACATATAAGCAATTCAACTAGTTATTTATTGATAAAATTGTTAAAATAGAATAGAGGTAAAAAAATGAAAACAATATTAATTGGAATTAACTCCAAATTCATTCACACAAATATGGCAATTAGATATTTAAAAGCTAATTGCACTCTTCCAGTAGAACTAATGGAATATACAATTAAAGACGATATCAACATCATCACGAAAGAGATTAAAGATGTAAACCCAGATATCATTGGGTTTAGCTGTTACATTTGGAATATATCAATTATCCAGAATATTTTAAACGATTTAAGGACTAACAATCCAAATATAATCATTATTCTCGGTGGTCCCGAAACAAGCTATGAATACGATGATTACTTAATAAATAATAAAGCAGATTACATTATTTTCAATGAAGGTGAAATTGCTTTTAATAAATTGATGGATTCTTTATCAAACAAAACAGACCTCTCAAATATTCCTAATTTAGCCTACTTAAAAGATGGAAAAATTATAAAAAATCAACTTTCCAATATTAAAAACTTAAATAGTTTAAAGAGTCCATACTTCTTAGAAGAAGACATTTCTAACATCCCTAACAAGATACAGTATGTTGAATTATCAAGAGGTTGTCCTTATCAATGTAGCTATTGTTTAGCGTCTCTTGAAAAAGGTTTAAGATTCTTTGATGTCGAAAAAACCTTTTTCATTATAGACTACTTAATTGAAAAAGGCGCTAAAACAATAAAGTTTTTGGATAGGTCATTTAACGCTAATAAACAGATAGCTTTGAACTTTTTTAAAAAATTGGTTGAGAAAGATTACCCTACGACTATATTTCAATTTGAAATAAATGGTGATGTTATAGATGACTTATTAATAGACTTTTTTATCAATAATTTAAAGAAAAATTATGTAAGATTAGAATTAGGTGTACAATCAACAAACGATCAGGTAAATAAAGCGGTCAGAAGAATTCAAGACACACCTACACTAATCAATAACATAAAAAAGCTACAAAAATCAAACGCAATACTACACCTAGATCTAATCGCTGGTCTACCATTTGAAGATTTAGATAGCTTTAAAAATACATTCAATGAAATCTTTTCTCTTTATTCCGAAGAACTTCAATTAGGTTTCTTGAAAATGTTAAAAGGAACAAAAATTCGAAGAGAATCAAGTTTACATAATTATACTTTTTCATATGAACCACCATATGAAATAACAGAAAACAAATACCTAAGCAAAAACGATTTAATGATAATTCATCAAGTAGAAGTTTTTCTAGAAATATATTGGAACAAAAGCTTTATGAATAATACTATTATGATGATTATGGAAAATACTTCAAATCCTTTTAATTTCTTTCTAGAGTTAAGCAATTACTTTAAAAAACATAATTATGATTACAAAAAATATCAATTATTTGATTTATTCGTTTATTTAAGAAACTATCTTATCGATTCAAACATCATTAATAAGAATATTGAAGACTCTTTAAAATTAGACTATTTAAAATACAATAAAATTAAACCTAAAATCTATTGGGACAAAAATATTAAAAAACAAGATATAATTCGCAAGTTTCACTTAAACAACCCTGATTTAAATCTTGATCAGTTATATAAATACTCCTTAGTAACCAACTATAAAGATGGATATCTAATCGCATTGTATTTTCCTAATAAAAAAGATTTCTTCTATTACTCAGATAATAAAACAAAAAGAATTAGTGCTTAGATAGACTAATTCTTTTCTTTTCTAATTTAATTTACATAAATATTGATATAAATCGCTTGGCCTAACTTCGACTATCAGAGCTTTTTCTAATTCAATATGCCCAACATCTAAACTTTTTGTATAAATTGCATAGCCTGACATTCCTTTTTTTAATAAATCCACCGCATGAACACCCATTTTACTTGCTAAAATTCTGTCAAAAGCACTAGGTGTCCCACCTCTTTGGATATACCCTAACACAGAAGCTCGTGCTTCATAGCTAGAATTTGCTTGTATTTTCTTAGCTAGTTTAGATACGTCAGTAATGTTTTCCGCAACTACTAAGATTAAATGTCTTTTGCCTACTTTTTCCGCTTTAGCAACTTGTTTCAAAATGTCTTCTTCATGATAACCGGTATCTTTAGTAATAACAATTTCAGCACCAGTAGCTATTCCTGAAAAAATTGACAAATCACCACAATTTCTTCCCATAACTTCCACAACTGTACATCGTTGATGTGAAAAAGAGGTATCTCTCAATTTATCTATTGCATCAATCGCTGTATCAAGGGCTGTGAAAAACCCGATGGTAAATTCAGTCGAAGGGATATCATTATCAATAGTGCCCGGTATAGCAATGCAGTTAATACCCATATCATTTAGTGCCATCGCACCTCTATAAGTACCATCGCCACCAATACAAACTAAATTTTCAATACCTAAAGCTGACAAATTATCAACGGCTATTTTTCTAACACTTTCCTCTTTAAAACTTTCAAGTCTAGAAGAGCCAAGTATCGTTCCTCCACGATTTAAAATTTGACCTACATCATTTCTGTCGAATTTTTTAATTTTACCTTCTACAAGACCTTTGTATCCATCAAAAACTCCATACGCTTCAAAGCCGCTGTTAATTGCACTTCTTACAACCGCCCGAACACAAGCGTTCATGCCTGGTGCATCCCCACCAGAAGTTAATACCGCTATCTTCATTTACTTGCTCCTTATTATTATCAAATCATCAATTAATATTGAATGTTTTTGTCTTTTCTTATCTAACTTGCCTTTAATTAAGTATACTTTCCCAACCTCGATTTTAATGCGTTTATATATACTAGGAAATACAACGCCATCAATATCATTGTATTTGTCTTCACAAAGAATAAACGCCATGTCATCTCCAGTTTTAGTTTTGTGAATCTTTATACGACTAACAACTGCAACAAATTCTAAATAATTACTATTAGAATCTAGTGTATCCGTCAATACTTTTAAATTACTATTTTTGATTACATCTAAATAGTTATTAATAGGATGATATTCAAAATTAACTCCTAGTAAATCCTTCTCTTTGTTCTGTAAAAACTCATAGTCATATTCCTCATAATCGATAAAAATAAATTCCTCTTTATTATTAAATGAAATATAACTCTGAATATTACTTATGTTCTGAATTAATGTTTTTTTGTTTATTCCAAAATCTGAAAAAACATTAGCAAACACCAAAGATTCAATAACATTAATTCCAATGTCATTTGCTCTTTTAATAAAATCTACAAAACTTTCAATTGGGCTTTCTAGCTGGATAAAGGTTATATTTTTGGCCATTATTTCACCAATTCCCTTAATCGCTTTATACGGAAATCTTAAATCATTCCCTTCAAACTGATATGTATCTTGTGATTTATTAATTCTTGGTGGTAAAATTTTAATCCCCATTTTTTGGCATTCCATTATATACTTTTTAGTTCCTATAACAGATCCTATTTGAGTGTTTAATAACACAGCCAAAAAATATTTAGTATAGTTGGCTTTTAGATAAGCCATCCAATATGCAACATAACTATAGGCTACAGCATGACTCTTATTAAATCCGTAATTAGCAAACTTAACAATATAGTCATAAATTTGTTCACCAATATCACTTGAATATCCTTGACTTACGACTCCCTTAACAAACTTTTCTCTTTCCTTTTCTAAAGTATCTCTATTTTTCTTGCTAACTGCTCTTCGTAAAACATCAGCTTCTCCTAAAGAATAGCCAGCAAACTTATTAGCTATTTTCATTATTTGTTCTTGATAAACAATAATTCCTTGAGTATCTTTGAGAATAGGAAGTAAGTCTAAATCCAAATAAGTAATTCTCTCTTCTTTGTTTCTTCTTCTAATGAAAGACGGAATGTTTTCCATTGGCCCTGGGCGATAAAGCGATATACAAGTTGCTATATCAGAAAAATCATTGATTTTCATTTGTCTCATCAAATTCATCATTCCATCTGATTCTAATTGAAAAATACCTATGCTATTAACATCTTTTAATAGTTTCAATGTTGGTTGATCGTCAATAGGCACACGATATATATCGATTTTCTTATCTTCATAAATTTCAATCAAATCAATGGTTTCTGATATCATTGATAAATTTCTAATCCCTAAAAAGTCAATTTTGAGTAAACCAAGTTTTTCTAAATCACTAGCTTCATATTGAGATTGTAACATTCCTAACAACCCTACTTGAGTTGGAGAATAATTATAAATACTTTCTTCGGTAATTATTATCCCTGCAGCATGAGTTGATGTATGTCTGCATAAACCGTTTAGTTTTAGCGCTATAGTCAACAATTTGTTTATCTCGAGATTATTCATATAGTATTGAAATTTCTGAGGATACTGCTTTTCATACTCTTCAATAGAGTTGTTTGTAGTTGAAATTTTACTAGTAATGTCATCTACTATAGTGTTTGAAACACCAAGTATTCTAGCTACATCTCTAACTGCTGATTTACCTTGAAAAGTTCCGAACGTGACGATAGAAACAACATTCTCATGTCCATACTTATCAGCAACGTAGTTAATTATCTGGTCTCTTTTATTATCCGGAAAATCCATATCAATATCTGGCATTGATATTCTTTCAGGATTTAAGAATCTTTCAAAATACAAATCAAACTCGATTGGATCAACATCAACAATCCCTAAGGAATATGCTACCAAAGAACCTGCCGCAGACCCCCTACCAGGCCCAACAATTATGCCTTGTTTTTTTGCATATAAAACAAAATCCCAGACAATTAAGAAATAGTCTTCATATCTCATCTCTTGAATAACGCTTAGTTCAAAATCAAGTCTTTGTTTATATTCATCAAATCGCTCAGGATAATAGTTTTTCTGTTGTAAACGTCTTATTAATCCCTTGTTAGCTAATTCTTTCAGCTTATCTGTTGCACTTATATTAACTAACGGATACTTAGGTAAGTATAAATTTGAGAAATCTATAATTACGTTACACTGTTCTATCAACTCTAAAGTGTTTTTACAAGCTAAAGGATAATTTTGATAAATTCCGTTTAACTCTTCTATATTTTTAAACGATAATTCTTCTTCGTCCTTCTCAAAAAATCCTTGTTGATTACTATCTTTCTGAAGAATTTGCTTTAGTATCTTAGATGCTTCTTTATCTTTTTTGTCCAAATACATTGTATTGCTAATAATTACAGCTTTTCCTAAACCCTTAAGTTTTGGAGCTATTTTTAATTCAGCGGTGTAATCCCTCATGTCTAGACCAAAATATATGTTTTCTAAACTCTCAGATAATTCATTTATAAGCATACTGGCATCTTCCATTTTTTCTTCATATAAACTAGAAGCAAAACTTCCTCGGTCTGATATAATTACTCCAATCAAATTTGACCCATATTTGCTTAATATATCAGTAATTATTGCACTGTTTCCCTCACCAAAATAAGAACTTATTTTCATTAGGTTTCTATAACCAACAATATTTTTAGCGTACAATATCATACTTTGCTCTTTAAAACTATCTCCAATAACCTTTACTTCTAAGCCAATAATAGGTTTTATACTATGTTTTAAACAAGCTTTATAAAACTTGATAACCCCATACATATAGTTAATATCAGCTAAACCTAAAGTTTTAAAACCAAAAGAAGCTGCTTTTTCAACAGCTTTTTCTATATCTATTAAACTTCCATTAAAAGAGTAAGAACTCTGCAAATATAAGTTGAAATCTATCATTGTATTCACCAAAAATATTATAACACAATCATCATTAATTTACTTACTTTTTCCGCAAAATTAACACACCTCCTACTACTACAAAAATCAAAAATAGATATTTTAAATAGGGAGTATAACTACACTTATTGTTTTCTTGATTATCAACCATATTTTCTACTATTGAAAAATTTATCGTTTTATAAACTTCATTTTCTAGTAATAACTCAAGTTTATATTCTCCTTTTTCATTTACAATATTAGTTCCAGAAATCTTCTCACCGTTTAAAAACGCTTCTCCAAAAACATATAACTGTACATGATTATATTCCTTATCATTTTCGACACCATAAACACTTGGTAATATATTAAAATATATATTGGTTTTGTAACTATTAACTCCACAAAAAGTTATTTCATATTTACCTGGTACTTCTATTAATTCAGAAAAATATGATTTATTATTGAGATACACTTCTTGCACGTTGCTATAGATTCTTATAGATGTTGTGAATTGAGTATTATCAATTAGTTGATTCCGATTTATTCCATCATAATACATAACATCAGGTAAAATTGTTATGTCGATTTCCTTACGGTAGTTGTTTTCGCCAATTATTAGCAGTTTATTGTTACCAACAGTATCTATATCAGATCCAATAGAATATTTTTCTTTGTTTAAATATATATCTCCATACGAATATACTTGTACTTTCCCAGTATATCCTTCACTGTATTTCTTGCCAACAATTTTACAGTCAGCTTCAACAATTATTTCAAAAAAATAATTGTAATCTTTATCGTAAATTTCTATTTCATAAATTCCGGGATAAATAATATCAATCGTTTCAACCTCTACCCCATTTACTCTTGCAAATCCTAAGTACTGATAAGTGAAGTTATATAAGTTTTCATTCTTAATCAAAACATTTTCAACAATGTTTAAATCATGATTAAATATTATTTCTTCCCCATCATATTCTAGAAAGAGACTGTAATTGTGATTATGATAATCATTAGGTTTATTAGGTAATACATATTCATTAAGCAATTCACCAGATATATCATATTTTAATAAAGTTGTACATTTAAATGCCTTTATACCACTGATTGAATTTATATAGTAATTATTACACACTATGACAAACGTTTCTTCACTAAGATAACCGAAGTATACAAACATATCATGAGAACCTGAATCATATACTATTTCTTTTTTGATATTTCCTGTTGTTTTGTCATATATCCTTAAATATCCGTCTATGTTTTCTGACTTATTTATAATTCCATATTCCACCAGTAAACTATCACTAAATTTAAATGAATCTACTTTCTCATAATCAGCTTCTATAACTTTTAACAACATAATAAAACAAACAAATATCTTAAACATAAAAAACCCTCCTTACAAGTAAATATTACTTTTAAGGAGGTTAGTTTCTTTTATTTTATAATAAAGCTAAAGTATCTCTAGCTATCATAACTTCTTCGTTAGTAGGTATTACAAAAACTTTAATCTTTGAATCATCAGTTGAAATTAATCTTTCAACTCCACGACAGTCATTTCTTTCTTCATCAA
>JBAYZV010000072.1:0-8861 GCA_041672325.1 Candidatus Izemoplasmatales bacterium | reverse complement strand
CGTTTGATTCTTCAAGTAGAAGGCATACTTCATTTGCCTCTGTTACAGTAATTCCTGAAATTGATGAATCAATAAAAATTGAAATTGCTGAAGAAGATTTACGTATAGATACTTTCAGATCTAGTGGAAAAGGTGGACAGGGAGTTAACACAACAGATTCTGCTGTTAGAATTACCCATTTGCCTACAAATATTGTGGTTTCTTGTCAAAACGAAAGATCACAAATTCAGAACAGAGAAATTGCCTTAAGAGTACTAAAAGGGAAATTATATAATCTTGAATTGGAAAAGAAACATAGCCATTTAGAATCTTTTAATGAGTATAAATCTAATGCTTTTGGTTCCCAAATTCGTTCTTATGTTTTTCATCCATACACGATGGTGAAAGATCATAGGACAAATTTTGAAACTGGAAATGGAGATAGGGTTTTAGATGGTGATTTAGATTCCTTTATTCTTGCTTATTTGGTTAACAGTAAAAAAAATGTATAAAGTTACCTATTTTGCCAAAAAAGGCAAGAACTACATAATCAAGATTTCAGGCAACGAATTGGAAAATGAATACTTAATTTCTGAAGATTTAGTTATTGAATATCGATTATTATTAGGTAAAACTTTTGATTTTAATCAAAACAATAAGTTAATTGAAGCAATCAATAAAGATAAATATTACCAAAAGGTTTTAAATTATTCTTTGTTTAAACCAAGAACAAAAAAGGAAATATTTACTTATCTTTCTAAACTAAAAGTTGAAGATTATGGATATTATATAACCAAGCTTGAAAGGATGAAACTTGTTAATGATAACCTTTATGCTCAAAACTATATAAGTGATGCAATTAATTTAAAACGATTTGGCACTAAGAAAATTATCGAAGATTTGAAACTAAAAGGTATTGCGCCTGAAGTTATTAGTAATTATCTTTCAAGTTATTCTCATCAATTAAAAATAGAAAATATTCAGTATTGGGTAGAAAAAAAGATTAAAATAACAAAAAATAAACCTTATTTACAAATAAAAAAAATAGTAACTTCATTTTTATTAAACAAAGGGTTTGATTATCAAGATATAAATATTGTTTTAAACAATAATCAAGAAAAAATTAAAAGTGAATTAAATGAAGAAGAAGCTATAGTTAAAGAGATTAATTATTTAAAAATCAAATATTCGAAAAAAGAGCAAAAGTTATCTTTACAACAGTTCCTGACTAATAAACTATTAGCAAAAGGTTTTCAATATGGCACTATCAAGAAATACCTTGAAAGGAGTTAATTAGGAGATGAATGAACTTGATCTGTATCTTTTTAATGAAGGAAAGCTGAAAGAAGCTTATAAGTTATTTGGTTCACATTTAATTAAAGATGATAATAATCAAATTATAGGTGTTGATTTTAGAGTATATGCTCCTCATGCAAGGATCATTTCTGTTGTTGGTGATTTTAATAATTGGGATTCTCGCACTCACATAATGGATCGAGAAGATGATTTTGGTATTTATCATTTATTCGTTCCTGGTTTGAATGAGTGGGAGAGATATAAGTATTGTATTGTTACTTCTTATGGGCAAACAATTTTTAAAGCTGATCCATATGCATTTTTCTCAGATAATCGTCCAGAGACTTCTTCTAAGGTTTATAATATTGATGATTACTTGTGGAATGATGAAGAGTATCTAAAGAATCGAAGAATAAAAAATCATTATGAAGAAAAGTTATCGGTTTATGAAGTCCATCTTGGTAGTTGGATGACTAAACCAGACGGTAGTTTTCACAAGTATAATGAATTGGTTGATTATTTAATTCCTTATGTGAAAAACCATGGTTTTTCACATATTGAAATAATGCCAATCATTGAACATCCGCTTGATGAAAGTTGGGGTTATCAAGGTACTGGTTATTATAGCGCTACATCAAGGTTTGGCGTTCCTAAAGACTTAATGTATTTAATAGATAAATGTCATCAAAACAATATTGGCGTTATTATGGACTGGGTCCCAGGTCATACTTGTAAAGATGCACAGGGTTTATATATGTTTGATGGTGAACCTCTTTATGAGTATCTAGATTTTGCTATTAGAGAAAACGTTGTTTGGGGCACCGTAAATTTAGATTTAACAAAAGGCATTGTAAAGAGCTTTATGATCTCGAATGCCTATTTTTGGATTAATTATTTTCATATAGATGGGTTTAGAATTGATGCAGTTTCTAATATTATATATTATTTAGGAGATATGAATGTAGGAACAAACTATGGCGCTATTGAATTTCTACAGAATCTCTCATCAGCAATTAAAGAAAAAGATAATTCTGTTCTTTTATTTGCAGAAGACTCAACGACTTTTCCAAACTTAACAAAAAGTGTAAGTGACGGTGGAATAGGTTTTGACTATAAATGGAATATGGGGTGGATGAATGATACGTTAAGGTATTTTTCTAAAGATCCAATATATCGTAAATATCATCATGATCTAATTACATTCGGAATCACATACGTTTATTCAGAAAATTTCATATTACCACTTTCCCATGATGAAGTTGTTCATGGCAAGAAATCACTTGTGGAAAAAATGCCTGGAGATTTTTGGCAAAAGTTTGCCAATTATAGAGTTTTAATCGGTCTACAATTTACTCATCCAGGAAAAAAACTCTTGTTTATGGGGGGAGAATTTGCGCAAATACATGAATGGAGAGATAAAAACGAACTTGATTGGCAACTTTTAGAATATCCAATGCATAGTTTAAGTAATCGATTTGTGAAAGACTTAATTAGAGTTTATAATAATCAAACATGTCTTTATGAACTAGATAGTAGTCCTTTGGGTTTTAGTTGGATTGATCAAAGCAACTATGAACAATCAATATTTAGTTTTATTAGAAGAGGGAAAGATGATTCTAATTTTTGTATAGTAGTTCTAAACATGACTCCTAATGTTTATAGTAACTATTTGATTGGGGTTCCTAAAAAAGGATTTTATCAAGAGATATTGAATTCTGATAAAGAGATTTATGGAGGGTCTAATATTTATAATGAAAATAGTATTGAAACATTAGATTTATTTAATCATGGTTTTAATCAATCTATTTCAATCAATATTTCACCTTTATCTATTTCGATTATTAAGTATCAAGATTGGTGATAAAATGAAAAAAATAATAGCGATGATTTTAGTAGGTGGTCGAGGAACGAGATTAGGCGATATTACCAAAAAAATAGCTAAACCAGCTGTTTCTTTTGGAGCGAAATATCGCCTTATTGATTTTACTTTAAGCAATATTTCTAACAGTAATATTTCTACTGTTGGTATAGTCACACAATACGAACCTTTTGAACTAATGAACTATATCGGTTCTGGAGCTTCTTGGGATTTAGATTATATTGATGGAGGGGTCCGGTTTTTAACTCCGTATTCCCAATCGGGAGATGTTCTTTGGCAAAAAGGAACAGCTCACGCTATCAAACAATACTATCGTTTTATTAAAGACCAATCAGCTGATTATGTTTTGATACTATCAGGTGATCATATCTATAAAATGGATTATAATCAAATGTTAGAAACGCATATATCTAGAAAAGCAGATTTAACTATTGCCGCTACAAATGTACCAACAAAAGAAGCGAGTAGATTTGGAATATTAGATATTGATGAACAACTAAAACTAAAGAACTTCTACGAGAAACCAAAATCTCCGGTTTCTAGTCTTGCTTCTATGGGTATATATATATTTTCAGTAGGAGTTCTTGAAGAATTGTTTTTTCATAGTTCAGAAGAAGATTTAGTAGATTTTGGAAAAGATATTATCCCTCATTGCTTAAAAATGAAAAAAGATATTTCTGTTCATATTTTCGAAGATTACTGGAGAGATGTAGGAACAATTGATTCTTTATATGATGCAAATATGGATTTATTAGAAAACTCTGAGTTTTTGGGTTTAAATTCATCAAAAAATATGCCTATTTTTTCTAAGTCATTAAATCTACCTCCACATATGGTTTTAAAAACAGGCTCAGTTAAATCATCTGTTATCGCTGATGGATGTAGTATTTCTGGAAGTGTCTATCATAGTACTATTGCTTATAACGTGAAAATTGGTAAAGATTCTGTAGTTGATAATTGTGTGGTTTTACCAAGTGTAACTATTGGTAAAAATGTATATATTAAAAATGCTATAATTAATCAGGGATTAGAAATTCCAAATAATTTCTATTTTTTAGGTGCTAAAACAACTTTGATTACAAGTGATAACCTTTATGAAGTAGGTGAAATAAGATGAATGACTTATTTATGATTGTTGATGCTACTTCTAGAGGAAATTTAAATAAACTAACGAAACATAGAGTGCCTGGAGCTATCCCTTTTGGTGGAAAATATCGATTGATTGATTTCACGTTATCTAATTGTAAGAATTCTGGAATTAATAATGTTGCTATTTTCCCATACGGGAATTATCGTTCCTTATCTGACCATATAGGTAGTGGCGATCGTTGGGATTTAAGTAGAAGACACGATGGAATCTTTATTCTTCCACCTAAAAATCTTAGTCTTACAATTGAAGATGAGATAAGCTTTCAAAGAATGTATGAACATATCGAATATTTTTATAGAAGTAATCAAGAATATGCAATTATCTCCCAGGCCAATATGGTTTGGAATGTTAATTACTATGATTTCTTAAAAGAACATTTAGAAAAGAAAGCTGATTTAACAGAAGTATTATCTGATGTTAGAAAGGTTTTAAAAACGTATATTATATCAAAAAAACTATTGTTAGAATATATTGAAAATTATGACCAGATTGCTTTTAGAAATATATCAGATGTTTTTGACTATGGACCTGGTTTAAAAAAACATACAATAGTAATTAAAACATTTTCTTACAATATAAATTCATCACAAGAGTTGTATGAAGCTAATATGCAAATATTAGCTCCGCAAATAAGTAAGCAACTTTTCTTAGAAAAAAGACCTATATATTCTAAAGAAACAATGTCCGCTCCATCTAGATATGGTGATTTTGCAACCGTTAAAAATTCAATTATTGCTTCAGGAGCAGTAATAGAAGGCGAAGTTGTTAATTCTATTATTGGTCGTAAAGTAAAAGTGCATTACGGTTCTAAAGTTAAGGATTCAATTATTATGAATCAATCAATTATTGAAAGCGATTCTTTAGTGGAGTATTCAATTTTTGACAAAGAAACAAGAGTGCTAAAAGGTTCAATTGTGACTGGCGATGAAAACCAAATATATGTTTCCGAAAAGAAGCAAATAGTAACAACTCATCAAAAACTTTCGATTTTACAAGTTGCTTCTGAATGTAACCCATATATAAAAACTGGAGGTCTAGCTGATGTTGTCGGTTCTTTAGCTGAAATGTTCTCGGATATGGGAAAAAAATCTCAAGTTATTCTTCCTCTTTATCCTCAAATTAAAGAAAAATATCATTTGTTATTAGAATTAAAAGCATCCAATTCAGTTCTTTATGGAGATAAGAACTATAAAGTTAATTTATATAGTATTGTTAATAGTAATACTGTTTACTATTTTGTGGAGTCTTATGATTTCTTTGAAAGAGAAAAAACCTATGGGTATACTGATGATGGAGATCGATATGCATTATTTACTCTATCTGTTATCAGCTTCTTAGATGCTATTGATGAATATCCAGATGTGATACATATTCACGACTGGCATGTATCACTTTTGCCATTAATATTAAAAGTCAGAGATATACCAATAAAAACATTAATGACAATACATAATATTGAATATCAAGGAATCTACAGTCTTGATATATTATCAAAACTAGGTATTAATAACACTTTACAATATACAAGATTGAATAAGTTGAATTTTATGGAAATAGGATTGAATTACGCAACTAAGATTTCTACTGTTTCAGAAACTTATAAGGAAGAATTACGATATGAGTATTATTCTAAAAATTTAGTTGAAATAATTAATAAAAGAGCACGCGATTTTTATGGGATTCTCAACGGTTTGAGCGATGACATAAATCCAGCAACTGATTTAGAAATAGCTAAGAAATATAATTTAGTCAATGTTTTCAAAGCGAAAAAAATCAACAAGTTGGATTTACAGGTTAAATTAGATCTTCTTCAAGGTAACGAGTACTTTATTATCGGGATGGTTACTAGAATAGTTGAACAAAAAGGATTTGATATTATCATTCCAGCTATGCATGAAGTATTACAAAATTCTCAAATCGAATTTGCTATATTAGGCACTGGAGAAGAATCTTATGTTGAGCAATTGAAATATTTAAAACAACAGTATCCTGAACGGGTAAGTCTTAATCTAGAATACAACGCGACTAATCCACAATATATTTATGCTGGAGCTGATATTTTTTTAATGCCATCTAGATATGAACCTTGTGGTATTGGACAGATGATCGCTTTAAAATACGGAACTGTTCCAATTGTAAGACAAACCGGAGGATTAAACGATACGGTCGATAATTACGATATATCTAGTAAGCGTGGTAATGGATTCAAGTTTTATAACTATGATACTAAGGACTTAATTTTCCAAATCAATAATGCTTATAATTTATTTCTTAATATGAAAGATGATTGGAAACAAATAATAATCAATGCAATGAATTCAAGATATTCATTGTATGATTCAGCTAAGAAGTATTTAGAACTTTATCAAATAATTTAAAAAGTAACCGTTGTCATACATACCCTCATGATAATTAGGCTAAAGAATGTTATAATATTTTTATAGAGGTGGTTATATGAGACTAGGTGTGTTTAAAACAAAAGATAGTTTTACCAAAGCCTTCAAAGAAAGATTAAAGAAGACTTATTATAAAGATATATCTAAATCTTCAATTAGAGAGAGATATAATATTTTAGGCACTTTAGTAAAAGAAGAAATAGCTAAAGATTGGCTAAACACTGAAAAAATAATATCAAATACTGATTTTAAAAAAGTATACTACTTTTCTATGGAATTTTTATTAGGAAGACTTATTACAAATAACCTAATGAATTTAGGGCTAAGAGATGTTTGTGAATCAAGCTTTAATGAAATGGGATTTGATTTAAATGAAGTTGAAAACTATGAATCTGACCCAGGGTTAGGAAACGGTGGATTAGGAAGATTAGCTGCTTGTTATCTTGATTCTTTAGCTTCCTTAGGTATTTTAGGATATGGACAATGTTTAAGATATCGATATGGTTTGTTCCGCCAAAAAATCAAAAATGGTTACCAAGAAGAAAGACCAGATAATTGGTTAAATGATGGTTATGTTTGGGAAATTAGAAGACAAGAAAAGTCAGTTGATATACCTTTTTTCGGATATGTTAATTGGGAAAACGGTAAAGTAGTTTATCACGCTGATGAAGTTATTAGAGCCGTACCATATGATGTGCCAATTGTTGGAGCGAACAATGGAGTAGTAAATTATCTAAGACTTTGGAACGCTGAACCCGCTAAAAAGTATCCTGAAAATAAGTCTCCATTTGAATATGAGAATGAACTACAGAAAATTTCTGGATTTTTATATCCTGATGATACAACATATGAAGGAAAACAACTTCGATTAAAACAACAATACTTTTTATCCGCTGCCGGCATAAAAAGTATTACCCAAGAACATAAAGAAAAATATAAAACTCTAAAAAATTTAGGTGAGCATATAATTATCCATATTAATGATACCCATCCAACATTAGTAATACCTGAGTTGATGAGAATATTGCTTGATGAAGAATTGATGGAATGGGATGAAGCTTGGGCTATAACTACTAGAATAACAGCTTATACTAATCATACTATTTTAGCGGAAGCTTTAGAAAAATGGCCGATTGATATTATGAGACCATTATTGCCAAGAATATATCAAATTATCGAAGAGATTAACCGTCGTTTTACATTAGGATTATTAGAAAAATATGGTTATGGAAAAGAAGATTTAATCAAAGAATTAGCGATAATTAATAACGGGGTTGTAAAAATGGCTCATCTTTGTATTGTTACTAGTTTTTCAGTCAATGGGGTAGCTAAGTTGCACTCTGATATATTGAAAAATATTGAGATGAAAAAGTTTTATGATCTATATCCGGAAAAGTTTCACAATGTTACTAATGGAATAACACATAGACGTTGGTTATTACACTCTAATAAAGAATTAACAAATCTAATATCTTCAAAAATAAAAGATGGGTTTAAAAAGAATCCTCAAGAATTGGATAAACTACTTGATTGTGTTGATGATGTGAACCTTCAAGAAGCGTTTTTACAAGTAAAATTACAAAAAAAACAAGCTTTAGCAAAAAGAATATATAAAGAACAACACATAGAAATTGATCCTAATTCTATTTTTGATATTCAGGTTAAAAGGCTTCATGAATATAAGCGTCAGTTGATGAATGCTTTACATATAATGAGTATGTATAATACGTTAAAAGCAAAGCCAGAATTAAGAGAAGAATATGTGCCTCATACATATATATTTGGCGCTAAAGCTGCTAGTACATATTATTTTGCGAAGAAAGTTATTAAGCTAATTAACACCATTGCAAAGAAAGTGAATAATGATCCAGAAACCAATAAATATTTAAAAGTAGTTTTTTTAGAAAACTATAATGTATCTTATGCAGAAGTTATTATGCCAGCCGCAGATATTTCAGAACAAATATCTACAGCTTCTAAAGAAGCTAGTGGGACGGGTAATATGAAATTTATGATGAACGGAGCTTTAACATTAGGGACTTTAGATGGAGCTAATGTAGAAATCAATGATCTTGTTGGTGAAGATAATATCTTTGTTTTCGGTATGACTAGCGATGAAGTAAATAGAATAAATCAAAATGGTAACTATAACCCTAAAGAA
>JBAYZV010000071.1:0-8991 GCA_041672325.1 Candidatus Izemoplasmatales bacterium | reverse complement strand
CATCTTTTTGGACTGTTATCTGATGGTGGAGTTCATTCTCATATTTTGCATTTTAAAGAAATGCTAAAAACAGCCAAAGAGGTAGGCGTTGAAGCGACTTATATTCATGCATTTCTAGACGGAAGAGATGTTGGCCCACAATCAGCCGTTGGTTTTATCGATGATTTAGAAGCTTATATGAAAGAGATAAATTACGGGAAAATCGCAACTGTATCTGGAAGATATTATGCGATGGATAGAGATAAAAACTGGGATCGTGTACAAAAAGCTTACGATGCAATGACTTGTGGCGTTGGTGAACATTTCAAAAATGCTAGAGATGGAGTATTAGCTTCTTATGAATCTGGAGTTAATGATGAATTTGTTTTACCGTTTGTAGTAGACGAAAAAGGATTAGTTAAAGATAATGATTCAATTATCTTTATGAACTTTAGACCTGATCGTGCAATTGAAATTTCAACTGCTTATTCAAATCCAAAAGCTGTTGAATTGCTTAATACAGATAGCGCTCCAAAAAATATTATGTTTATTTCAACCATGAAATATGCGGATTCTGTAAATGGAGAAGTAGCTTTTGAGCTTAATGATTTAAATGATATGTTTGGTGATTATGTTTCTGAAAAAGGATTGAACCAATTAAGAATAGCGGAAACAGAAAAATACGCACATGTAACATTTTTCTTTGATGGTGGTGTAGATAAACAAATTAAAAACGCAAAAAGAGTTTTAATACCTTCGCCAAAGGTTCCAACATATGATTTACAACCAGAAATGAGTGCTTATAAAATAACAGAAGCTGTTATAAAGGAATTAGACTCTAAAGTCCATGATGTTATAATTTTGAACTTCGCTAACGGAGATATGGTTGGCCATACTGGTGTTATTCCCGCCGCTGTTAAAGCGGTAGAAGCAGTTGACGAATGTGTTGGAAAAGTTGTAGAAAAGGTTCAAGAAGTTGGGGGCGTAGCTCTTATTACAGCCGATCATGGTAATTGTGAAAAAATGATAGCTGAAGATGGAACTGTCTTTACTGCACATACTACAAACCTTGTACCATTTATAGTTACTGATGAATCAGTTAAACTAAGAGATTTAGGTTGCTTAGGTGATATAGCTCCGACTATGCTTAAGTTATTGAACTTAGATAAACCTGAAGCTATGACTGGAGTATCAATCATTGAATAATCGATATGATGTATCCTTAAAGTTAATTAAACCAAAGGATTTGTTCTATGTATTTCTTTATGGTGGTGTTTTATCAATACTTTTTGGAATACTGTTAGGATTCATTGATTACTACATAAGTACATATATTAGAATATCGTTTGCTGGAATTTTGTTTTTCTTGAGTAGTATGCAAATTGGTAAAATGGTTAGAAAGCAATATGATTTTCCTCACATTGCTTATATGATTATTACAGGTATATTTTTAGTTATCCAAGCAATAATTATATTTTTCTTGCCTTTTATATTCACCTTCGTTAAGGAAAACAACTCACCAGAATTAGTTTTTGACTATAGACTTTATTGGTTAGTATTACAAAATTTGTTTAAAGGTTTATTTACAACTTTTAATTTCAATTTATGGTTAACAGTCTTTATTTTTGGAATAGGAACTTATTTAGGCGTTAAGCAGACATATTAAAAAAAATAGAAAAAAGGAGATGGTTATTATGCCAAACATTAGTAACATTTATGCAAGAGAAGTACTGGATTCTAGAGGGAATCCAACTATTGAGGTAGAAGTTTTTACAGAATCAGGAGCTTTCGGTCGTGCAATCGTTCCAAGTGGAGCATCAACTGGCGAACATGAAGCAATTGAATTAAGAGACGGAGATAAAACTAGATATCTTGGTAAAGGAGTTTTACAAGCAGTAAAAAATGTTAATGAAGTAATTGCGCCAAACCTAATTGGTTATGATGCTACATTCCAAACTTCAATTGACAAGATTATGATAGAACTTGATGGTACAAAGAACAAATCTAAATTAGGGGCTAATGCAATTTTAGGTGTATCAATGGCAGTTGCTAGAGCTGCAGCTGATTATGTTGGCTTACCTCTATATTTGTATTTAGGTGGATTTAACGCTAAACAATTACCAACACCAATGATGAATATCATTAACGGTGGATCACACGCTGATAATAACGTCGACTTTCAAGAATATATGATTATGCCTGTTGGTGCAGCTACTTTTAGAGAAGCTCTAAGAATGGGTGCTGAAATTTTCCATAACTTAAAGAAAGTTCTTTCAAGTAAAGGATTCAACACTTCAGTAGGTGATGAAGGTGGATTTGCTCCAGATTTAAAATCAAATGAAGATGGAATTAAAGTAATCTTAGAAGCTATTGAAAAAGCTGGATTTGTTCCTGGAAAAGATGTATTCATAGCTATGGATGTTGCTGCCTCAGAATTTTATAATAAAGAAACTAAATTATATGAACTTAAAGGTGAAGGCAAAACTCTTAACGCTGACCAAATGGTAGAATTTTATGCTAACTTAGTTGAAAAGTATCCAATAATATCTATCGAAGATGGATTAGATGAAAACGATTGGGATGGATGGAAAAAACTAACTCAAGCTTTAGGAAAGAAGATTCAATTAGTTGGTGATGATTTATTTGTTACTAATACTGAAAAATTAGCTAAAGGTATTGAAAATGGAATTGCTAACTCAATTCTGATTAAAGTAAACCAAATAGGTACTTTAACAGAAACATTCAACGCAATTGAAATGGCAAAACGTGCTGGATATACAGCTGTTGTATCTCATCGTTCAGGTGAAACTGAAGATACAACAATCGCAGAAATTGCTGTTGCCACAAACGCTGGCCAAATTAAAACTGGTTCTTTATCAAGAACAGATAGAATAGCAAAATATAATCAATTATTAAGGATTGAAGAAGAACTAGATGATGTAGCTGAATACAAAGGCTTAGATTCATTCTATAACCTTAAATAATACAAAAAAAGATGTTTTTGGCTCTTCCAAAAACATTTTTTTATGGTATAATAGTAACGCTGAATATATTAAGAGATAACTCAAGGAGGATAGATTATGACTTGGTTACATTGGGTATTGTTTGTGATATCACTTATATTAATCACTTTAGTAATGGTTCAAGAATCTAAAGATGACGTTAAAAATACATTTTCTGGTGAAAAATCAGACCTTTTTAAAAACCAAAAACAAAGAGGATCAGAACTTTTCATTGCGAGATTAACCGCTGGTGTATCAATAGTTTTTGCGGTTTTTGCAATTTTAGCATTAGTCATTATTTAAGAACACATTATGTGTTCTTTTTTTCTTTTGAAAGGAGACTTTAATTTATGAAAAACATAGTATACAATATTATAAAAAAAGCTCCTTATAAAGAAAGGACTTTAATAAATATGGCTGAAAATCTTGATTTATCAAGTAAGAAAGATTTTAAGCTACTAACGAGAACATTAAATATATTAATGAAAGAAAAGCGTATTTATCGAGATAAATCTGGTCATTACTCTGTTACTGATGACAAAGAGATAACTGTGACAGGAAGACTTGATTTAAAAGTTCAGGGTTATGGGTTCATAATTGTTGAAGATAAAGAAATGCCAGACATTTATATATCTAGAAACAACATTAATTCAGCTATGGATAATGATTTATGTGTTGTTAAAATCACGAATATTAAAAATAAAGAACGTCTTGAAGGTGTGATTGAAAAAGTCCTTGAAAGACATTTGCAAGTTGTTGTAGGTGAATATTATAATGGTCAAATATTTCCAAAAGATTTCCATGAAGATATTGCTTTGAAATTAGTGAAAGAAGATCAAAAAAAAGTTGAAAATCATCAATTAATAAAAGTAAAAATCATCAATTATAAGCATCATTTCTTTAAAGATTGTGAATTGTTAGAAGTAATAGGATATATTAATGATAAGGGTATAGAAATTTTAGAAGTAGTTCACAAATATAATCTTATCAATAAGTTTACTCAAGAAGAAGAAAGTTTTGCCTTGAGTATTAATCAGGAAGTCAAAAAAGAAGAATTAGCGGATAGAAAAGATCTTAGACTAGAAACAGTATTTACCATTGATTCTGAATCAACAAAAGATATTGATGATGCAATATCAATTAAGAAAATCGGAGATAATTTCCTTTTAGGTGTTCATATCGCCGATGTTAGTTATTATGTAACTGAAGATTCAATTCTTGATAAGGCTGCATTTAATCGTGGAACAAGTGTCTATTTAGCGGATTCTGTAATACCGATGTTACCAAAAGCTTTATCTAATGGAATTTGTTCATTAAATCCTAAAGTGGATCGTTTAACGATTACTTGTGAAATGGAAGTAAATAGAAAAGGCGAAGTTATTCGCTACTCAATTTATCCATCAGTTATTAATAGTAATTATAAGATGACTTATACAAATATTAACAAAATGCTCGATGGTGATCAAGCAACAATAGATCAATACTCAGATATTTATCAAAATGTTTTACTTATGAAAGACTTACAAAATATACTTTTTGATATTAGAGAAAAAATGGGTTCAATAGATTTTGAAACTTTGGAACCAAAACTTCTGTTTGACGAAGATGGGAAATTAAATGATATAGTAATTCGTGAAAGACAGACAGCTGAAAGAATGATTGAAGAATTCATGCTTGTTGCGAATCAAGTAGTCGCAACGCATATTTATAATATAAAATTACCTTTTATTTATCGAATTCATGAGTTGCCTAATTCTGAGAAACTAGAAAATGTTTTTGAGTTTGTCAAAAGACTTGGTTATGAACATTACGAGGGCGATTACTCGCAAGAAAATCTTCAAAGTTTATTAAAAGCGGTTGAAAATACAACTTATGAAAAAGTAGTAACAACTTTATTATTAAGATCCATGTCAAAAGCTAGATATTCAAGAGAGAATAAAGGGCATTATGGATTGGCTTTTGATAATTATACTCATTTTACTTCACCAATAAGAAGATATCCTGATTTAATTGTTCATAGATATTTAAGAAAATATTTATTTGATAACAATAAAATGTATAATGAAGATACTTTAATTAAACTAGATGAAATAGCTAAGCAAGCTTCAGAGACTGAAAAACAGGCAATGAACGCTGAAAGAGAAGTATTGGATATTAAAAAAGCTGAATATATGGAAAATCACCTTGGTGAAGAGTATCAAGGTGTTATCTCTTCAGTATTGAAATTTGGTATGTTTATAGAGTTGCCAAATACAATTGAAGGACTAGTACATATTTCAACATTTAAACAACATATGGAGTTTGATGAATCAAATATTTCGTTAAAATCTAATGAAACCGATTTAACATATACAATTGGGCAAGTTGTAAATGTGAAGGTTACAAAAGTAAATCGTGTTTTAGGAAGAATTGATTTCATTTTAGTGTAAAGGAGCCAAACATGAAGATATTATCTAATAATAAAAAAGTAGCTCATGATTATTTCATTTTAGAAAAATATGAATGTGGTATTGTGCTAACAGGCACGGAAATTAAATCGATAAGATTAGGGAAGTTTTCAATCAAAGAATCTTATGTGAAAATTACAAATGATTTTGAAGCGTATATTGTAAATATGCATATTGCTAAATATGAACAAGGTAATATATTTAATCATAAAGAAATTAGAAACAGAAAACTATTACTTCAAAAAAGAGAAATAATAAAATTGTCACAAAAGATTAAATTAGAAGGGTTAACCTTGGTTCCAACAATGGTTTATCTAGAACAAGGGTTATGTAAAATCGAGATTGCTTTATGTAAAGGTAAAAAGCTATATGATAAACGTGAATCTGAAAGAGAGAAAGACGCTTCTAAAAGAATGGAAAAAATGATATAATATAAATATGGGGCTGTTATGGATTCGACAGGGTAGTTCAAGTTCAATAAGCACGCTATCGGCAGATATAAAAATGCAGGTTAAATATAACCGGAAATCAAAATTACGCTTTCGCAGCTTAAGAAGAAGTTGCGGGTTCATCTAGGTATGCCTATAGACCTTTATGAACTTCAGAATATAGGATTGTTTAATTTTTTGCCATCTTAAGAAAATTAGACGAGATTAATAAGATTAGGTATTTGATAGTTTGTTAATTAACGATTGAATATTAAAAATAAATAATTAACTAAGCGTGTAGAAAGTTGAATGATTGACTATTTTGGACAGGGGTTCAAATCCCCTCAGCTCCACCATTAGACAATGAAGTGGCTTCCAAAAGTTGGAGATATGGTATACTAAACCATACACTCTAATGAAGGGAGCCTTTTTTATATGAAAATAACATTAAAGGAATAGAGAAATGATTGAAATATAAATATATATAATTGTAAGAAGTCTCATACAAAAGCTCATAATTTTTTTTTATCAAAGAATTTTTTAATCTTAAATAGTAAAAAGTCCGTTTATTATAACACTCTATAATGATATAATGATTAAAAGAATTAATCCGAGTTGATTGATTTAAAAATTAATTTTCTCTAATTTCTATTAATTATTAGATTAAAGATTCACAAACATGGGTTGGGGATAACTATGTCAAATTTTAATTTATTTTTCTACTATAAGAATAGAAGCAAAATACGAAATAGTTTTTTATTAGAGTCTTTGTCAGCAAGACTTAAAAAAATTATTTTATTTCATTATAGAGAAGATAATTATAAATACATTGATAACTTAATTAGAATCGTTAAGTTTTTTGTTTTTTCATTAGTTTATTTAATAATGATAATTTCAGTTGATTTTAATTACGATTCTTTACATATGATTGGTTATGTTGTATTTGCTTTTTTTGGTTTCTTTATTGCACTTGTATCCTTATCATATAATCGAGAGTCTTTAAAAAATGTAGAACATGATCACTATTTTAGGATGTTATCTGAAAATAGAAATGAACTTTTAAAACAGATTACTTTTAGAAGGGTTAACTACGGCTTTTTTAATTGGTTGATTCCGTTTTCTTTTCCTTTATTTTTTTACGCTGCTATATTCACAAGTTTCCATTTTATTATTCAATATATAGTTTTACTAGTATTGTATTATTTGTTTATCTTTGTATTTATATTTGCCACACAAAAATTATTGTTTAAGTACTTAAAGAAAACTATCATTATTGGTGATATTTTAATTTATTTGTTTAGTGTATTGATTGTTGGGTTTCCTATTGTTTTGCATTTATTGATGCTTATGCTTGCTGAACTATTTGATAATTATATTGGTGCTTTATTGATATACTCATCTTTATCAGTCTTACTTATCTTTGCTTTATGGAGTTTAAGAACACTTGTATATAAAACAACATATAATTACAGCATTACAAATACTTTACTGGTTGGTCACAAGAAAAATTATAAGGGCAACAATCTGAAAAAGCCATCTCTTTTGATTAGATTGTTTTATGGCAAAGATGATTTTTCAAATGTTTTATTAACAAAAGATCTGCTTAGTTTTTATAGAAAAGACAAAAGAGAGACATTTTCTTTAATATTTGTATCAGTTCTGTCATTTGTATATTCTGGATTTTTGATATCTTCCCTTCAAACCGATGATTCTATTGTATTGATTTTCCCAGTAGATAATATCATTTTATCCATGATCATGATATTTTTTGTTATCACAAATTACAGATATAAAGAAATGAACTGGTATAGCAGTGAAGATAGAAATCTAGAATTATTCAAGAGATTAAAACATGAACCTATAAAAATATATAAATCTAAACTCAAACTCAACAGCATTCTTCTTTTGCCAATGATTCTTATTTATGCGATATCACCTTTATTTTTCATTTTGACTTTCAGTGATAGCGGAATGATATATTCATTTATTAGGATCGTATTCGTTGTGATGTATGCATTGATTCTATTAGAATATCCTTTAATCAATGATGCCAGGAAAACGATTGTTAAAAAGTATAAAGATGTTTTGTTTATGGGGGCTGGCGATTTATCGATGTTTATTTTCTTTGTTCAAGGCATTGGTTTAACAGTTCTTTTAACTTATATTTCTACAATCGCTATGGTTTCTCAATACCCATATGTTTATTGGATAGTTATTGGTTTATTGTTTGCGATGATGATTATTATGAAAATCCGTTTCTTAATTATTAGAAGAAGTTTTAAAAGAGAAGAGGTATAAATATATGGTGAAACTAAAGAATGTATCGTTTAAGTATTCAGGCGAAGATATCATCTTGGAAAAAACCAATATGACATTTGATAAGAGTAAGATCACTGTTGTTTTAGGTAAAAATGGTATTGGTAAGACGACGCTTTTAAGTTTGATTGATGGTTTTCTCACTCACGATGATGGTGAAATTTTAAAAGAAGATGATGCCATATATATTTATGATAATCCTTATCTATACGAATATTTAACAGGTGATGAGTATATTGAACTGATTAAAAGAATCGGCAATAGAGAAATGATTGATAATTTAAATGAGTTAATATCAGATTTGGAATTATCTGCATCAATGAATAAGCTTATTTCAGCGTACTCACTTGGTATGAAACATAAGTTAGCTTTGCTTACAGCCTTATCATTAAATTATCAGTTATACCTTATAGATGAACCACTAGCGTCCTTAGACCCGGATAGTCAAGTATTTATGATTGAGTTTTTTAAGAAAATGAGAAAAAATAGAAAAAGCCTTATTATTTCAACTCATATGTTAAATGTTGCTTATGAACTAGCTGATGAGATTGTTATTTTTAATAATCGTAAGCTGGATAAGTTTAAAAATGATTTTCAAACCTACGATGACTTTAAGAAGTTTGTAGTAGATTCATTAAGGGTTGAAGAACTATCTGAAATAACTTAATGAAACATAGAAAAATATGAACTTTTAGCATTATAGGCAGTAAAGTCCATATAGAGGTTGCAGTAAAGTCCATAAAGAGGTTATGCAAAAGTGCGATAAAGTCCATTGGTTAACAGACAGTAAATTGGACACTAAAAGTTGGACATTTACTA
>JBAYZV010000070.1:0-9102 GCA_041672325.1 Candidatus Izemoplasmatales bacterium | reverse complement strand
ATGGCGAAAACAAAAATGAAAGACTAGAAGCTTATAAAAAAGCTCTTAGTGGAAAACATTGTGTTTATGATTGGAAATTCATAAGAAAAGATGGAGTAGTTTTGTCTTTCGAATCATCAATATCGCCAATATATGGCGGAGATAAGCGAATTATAGGAGCGGTTGGTATATCAAGAGATATTACTGAAGCTATGCAAAAACAAAAAGAAATAGAATATATAAGTATTCATGACTTCTTAACTGGTTTATACAATAGGCGTTATTTCGTTGATTCTTTTATAGAAAAAGATAAAATAGAAAATTATCCTTTAGGAATTGTAATGATTGATTTAAATGGTTTGAAAATACTTAATGACGCTTATGGGCATTATTATGGGGATCTAGGTTTAAAAAAAGTCGCAGAAGTTCTACAAGAAGTTACTGGGGAAAATGATACTGTTTTTAGAATCGGCGGAGATGAATTCGCTGTAATTACTGTTAGAACAAGTAACTCAATATTAGATAAATTAAAGGATCAAATTAGAACAGGACTAGTTAATATTAACATTAAAAACATCCAACTTTCAGTAGCTATTGGATATGAAATAAAGGATTCTGAAAGCACTAGTTTTGAAGAAATGATGAAAAACGCTGAAAATCATATGTACAGAAATAAATTAACAGAGGGCAGATCAGTGAGAAATAATTCGATAAAAGCAATTCTTAAAACTTTGACAGATAAATTTGAAGAAGAAAAAACTCATTCTACTAGAGTAAGTGAGTTGTGTAAAAAAATGGGAGAAGCATTAAGTTTTAAGACTGATGATTTAAAAGAATTAGAAATTGCGGGTTTATTTCATGACATTGGGAAAATATCTATCCCAGATACGATTTTACATAAACCAGGTAAACTTACCGATAAAGAATATGAAATTATTAAAACACATACAGAAAATGGTTATAATATTCTAAGAGCAGCTGATGAGTATTCTAATTTAGCAGAATATGCATTATCGCACCATGAACATTACAATGGTAAAGGATACCCAAGAGGCTTAAAAGGGAATGAAATTCCTTTGTTTTCGAGAATTATTTGTGTCTGTGACGCTTATGAAGCAATGACTTCAGATAGGATTTATCGCAAAAAGCTAAATCAGGAAGAAGCGATAGATGAAATTGTAAAGTATTCAGGAACGCAATTTGATCCAGAATTAGCACAGGTATTTGTAGAAAAAGTATTAAAAAAGGAATTTAAGTAAAAATATAAATGTAAATAAATAAATAAACAAATAAACAAATAAATAAATAAATAAATAAATAAATAAATAAATAAATAAATAAAAAGCTGATTCTTTGCAGAATTCAGCTTTTTTTAGTGATTTATAAATTTAATTATCTTTTAAAACTAACGCAGTTCCGCCAACCCATATATTAACTATTTTATTTTCAATAATATCTAAATTGACGATAATTTCTGAAGGTTTATTCATGCTGTATCCTTGTCTCAAGGTATAGCTTTCTTTCTGAGAGTGGTATCTATACAAATATGCAGCTAAAGCGCCATTAGAAGTACCTGTAGCACTTTCTTCATTTATTCCAACCACAGGAGCGAAGTTTCTCCCATAAGCATCGACAGATTTTTCCAAAGAAAAAGCATGTATTCCTATAGCGTTGTATTTTTTTGCTAAAGAAATGATTTCTTCAAACAGTGGATTAAGTTTGTTTAAAGTGTCAATATTTTTAACGGGTAAGAATATTTCTCTGAGCCCAGTAGAGACAATTTGTGGTTTGAATTTGTTATCTAGTTCTAAGTTTGTAAAGCACTTGTTTACCTCATCTTCACTTAACACTTCACTAAATATAGGTTTTGGTTGTTGCATAAAAACAAAGTCTTTTCTGATATCAATATTAAGTTTTCCGGCTTTTGTTTCCTGAGAATACAATCCATTATCTACGAGCCCTAAGTCTCTTAATAAATTAAATGTAGCAATTGTGGCGTGTCCACATAAATCAACTTCAGCTGTAGGAGTAAAAAACCTTACTTTAAAATCGGCTACTTCACTTTTTGAAACAAAAGCAGTTTCGCTGTAACCAACAACTTTTGCGATTTCCTGCATTTCAAATTGGTTTAAACTATCAGCGTTTATATATACACCTGCTTTATTACCTCCATCAGTAGATTTTGGAAAAGCACTTAATCTGTATAGAAACTTCATTTTTCACCTCGCAAGTTTGTTTATACAATATTTTAACACAAATCCTTTTGCAAGAATGATAGATTACAAAAAAAGTGTGAATTAAAGACTTAATTCACACTTTGATCTCTTCAGTAGTCTACATTATCGAACTCAACAAAAATTTTGCGACCAGTATTTAATTTTCTTATTTCTTGCATGTCTATATTTGTTAAGCGAAAATCAAAAACATCAAAATTAGATTTGATTCTAGAAGGAGTAATACTTTTAGGAATTACAACAATTCCTCTTTCTATTAACCATCTTATTGCTATTTGAGGTACGGTTTTATTGTGTTTTTCTGCTATTTTTTGAAGTGTCTCGTTTTCTAGTAATTGGTTAATATTCTTACTCATAAGTGGTGCGTAAGCTTCAAGTTGAATATTGTTTTGTTTACAATAATCATGTAAAAAATGATTTTGTAAAGTGACATGGGTTTCAACTTGATTAATCATTGGCTTAATCTTAACATTATCTAACAAATGTTGAATATGATGAACGTTGTAATTTGAAACGCCAATAGCTCTTATTTTACCTTGTTTATATAGTTCTTCCATAGCTTTATATGTCGATAAAGAATTATCATAGCCCTTAAACCAATGTATTAAGTATAAATCAATATATTCAACACCAAGTTTTCTTCTTGATTCTTCAAAAGCTTTTAATGTTGATTCATACCCTTGGTCTGTATTCCACAGTTTAGTTGTAATAAAAATTTCTTCTCTTTTTACTGAAGAATCTTTTATAGCTTTTCCAATCATTTCTTCATTTCCATATACAGCTGCTGTGTCAATGTGCCGATATCCTGCTTGTAAAGCTGATAAAACAGCGCTGTAAGCATCTTCAGGTGCAGATCTCCATGTACCTAAGCCGATGATTGGCATTTCATATCCATTGTTTAACTTTATACTGTCCATATTAATCAACTCCTTTAAAATTATTATACCAAAATACTACTCATATTTAAAATAAAAAGAATTTTGGAGATTTGTAAGTATAATTTTTGTAAAAAAGGAGAATGTTTATGAAAAAAACAATGTCAAGTATTTTACTTATTTTATGTTTATGTTCGGTTTACTTGGTGAAAGTTTCTGCTTATTCACCACATTTTTTACCAGGGGGTAAAAATTACATTTCAAGTGATAATATTATTAAGATTGGAGAAACTGTCAGCACAATAGATAGTTTTTTGGTTAAACCCTATGTTAATTATACGTTTTCGCTTAGTCAAGACTATACTGATGGTCGAGATTTTCTTATGATGATATATCTTTATGATGATGATGAGTTGCTAGAAGAGATTAGTCTTTATAATAGAGAACATGAAACACTATTCAATCATTCTACGGAATTACATTCATATTACTATAGTTTCACTACTTCATCAAAAACAAATTATATATCATTTGAATTTCAAGATAATGGAAATTATGTTTCTGGCGAGGAGTTAATTAATGTTCAGTTAGAAGAAGGCGATCTTCCTACAACTTATGAATCATATATACCGGGTTCTATAATTGATACTTCTTCACCATATTTTAGCGGAGATGGTACCATTATTTCATATTTTGATCAACCGATAACATTGGATGAAATTAAAGAATCTTTAACAGCGTATGATGATATTGATGGTGATTTAACTTCTAGTATTAGAGTGGTTGAAGATAACTATACACCTAACATCGAAACATTAGGAAACCATACCATAATATTCTCGGTATCTGATAGCAGTAACAATGAAACACAAGTAACAATAAATATTGAAATTATTGATTTATTACCACCGGTGTTTTCTAATATTCCGGTAATAATTGCAGTTTATCCAAATACCTATACATTAGAAGATATACAAAAAATGATAACTGCAAGTGATAATTATGATTCAAATATATCTGAATCAATTACTTTAGTTAAAGAAAATTATATTGAAAATTCTCTTTTTGTTGGAAATTATGAAATAGAATTTATGGTATCTGATAGTAGTGGGAATATTGCTAATTATACTCAGAAAATTACTGTTACTGATGAAGAAGGGCCTATCATTTCCGGAATTGATGATATCAGTGTAGGGTATAACCAAATCTTGTCACTTAAAGAGATTCAATCAAGTTTAAAAATAATAGATAATTATGATGACAGTTCATCGCTTTATTTGAAACTAGAATCAGATGATTATAGTAAAAATAATTCAAAATTAGGTAGTTATACGATTAAATTTTCAGCTACCGATTCATCTGGAAATAAAACGATTAAAGATGTAAATGTAAGTGTAGTCGATGAAATAGGGCCTGTAGTCTATTTGAATAATTCAACAATACAAGTCTATTCAGATTTGATACTGTCTTTACCAGATTTCGCAAAATTATTGGTCAGAACTAATGAGCTGAATGAAAATCAAGAATATTGTATTTATACTAGATATGATTCTTATACAAAATCCGCTAATATTCCTGGTACATATCACATGTATTTAGATTTTGAAGATAATTATGGAAAATCTTATTCGAAAAATTTTCAAATTAAGGTAATTGACAAAAATTATGATTCAATGTATATCAATAAACACATTGATATTGAAAAGCCAATTTCAATGAAGCCAGTAACTATATTTCTTATTGGTGGTTCAGGGATTGTGCTTTTCTCTTCAATTGGGTTTTTTACATATAAAATAATTAAAAAAAGAAGGATTGTTTAACAGATTTTTCAAAATATATACCCATAAAATAATTGACAACATCTTAATCTTAAGGTATTATAAACTTACTGGAAAAGGTGGATTTAAACATGAAGAAAATTTTTATATTACCTGTATTTTTAATTATTGTATTTATGTCTGTAGTAATTTTTGCGGATTTTGAAGATGTTAGTCAATATCCTGAAGGAAAAAATTATATTGATAGTAGTAATCTCTATCTAAAAGATCGCTTTGTATATTCTGATGAACCTTTGTCAGTTAAGCCTAGTACTAGATACACTTTTTCTATTTCAGAAAATTATGTGAGTGAAGATGAACCTTTTGAAATAATTATTGGACTATACGAAGGCGAAACGCTAATTCAACAAGTAACTAAAGATGATAAAACAATGTTTTTTGATACATCGACTAATAGACATTATTTTACTTTTTGGACTACTTCAAAGACTAACAATTTGTCAGTCCAATATAGCGATAATGGTAATTACAAGAAAAATGAAGTGTTAGAAAATATACAACTAGAAGAAGGAAGTCAATTAACAGCTTATGAGCCTTTTGTTAAAACCCCAGACGCTTATTCGCCAATATTCTATGTCTTATTAGGAGCTATAGCTGTATCAATTATCGCATCGTTTGCCGTATGGTATAAATCTTTTATGGATAATAAAAAGGTATTATCAAAAAAGAATTTGACAAGCAAAAAAAGATAAGGTATTATTATACTATCATAAGGGAGTAGCTGACGCCTAAACGTGATTAAATCAACAAACATGGCCTTGTGCCTGGTTTAATTTTAAACAGCAAGACTTATGCACAAGAGAGATAGGTGCATAAGTCTTTTTTATAGACAGAAAGGGATAGTTATGGAAGATTTCAGTAAGAAAAAATCAGAACTTTTAAAAGATTTAGATGTTAATCCTAAACAAGGGTTATCCAATCAAGAGGTAGCATTAAGACAGGAAAAATTTGGGTTAAACCAATTAAGAGAAACTAAAAAGAAAACATTATTTATGATGTTTTTAGATCAATTTAAGGACTTTTTAGTTATTATCTTGATAATAGCGGCTGTTGTATCTTTGGTTGTTGGCTTTATGGAAGGGGAAGGCTTAATTGATGGCTTGATCATTATAGCTATCGTTTTGCTTAATGCTTTTTTAGGAGTTAATCAAGAACAAAAAGCTAATAATGCTTTATCAGCTCTAAAGAAAATGACTTCACCTAATGCGAAAGTAATTCGTAACGGAAAGACTATCGAGATTTCTTCTGAACAATTAACCGTAGGTGATATTGTTTTACTGGAAACAGGTGATTATGTAGCTGCGGATATTAGACTTATTGAGTCTACTAATTTAAAAACAGATGAATCATCTCTTACCGGAGAATCTACTCCTGTTACTAAAGATGCAGAAATAGAATTGAATGATGAGACTGTATTAGCTGAAAGAGAAAATTCGGTTTACATGTCTACTCTAGTTACTTATGGTAAAGGTAAAGGCGTGGTTACTAGCATTGGTATGCAAACGGAAATAGGTAAAATTGCAACAATGCTTGATGCTGTAGAAGAAGGAAAAACACCTCTTCAAAAAACTATTGATGAATTTGCCAAAGTATTGGGGATTATAATTATAATAGTTTCGGTTTTTGTTTTCTTTTTAGGGTTTGCTAAGAACAATTTTCAATTTGAATTAGAGTTATTCTTAACTTCTGTCGCTTTAGCGGTAGCTGCTATTCCAGAAGGTTTGACTGCAGTTATTACTGTAGTATTAGCTTTGGGAATGCAAAGAATGGTGAAACGAAATGCAATTATAAAAAATCTTTCTACAGTTGAAACTTTGGGGCAAGCAACAGTGATTTGTTCTGATAAAACTGGAACATTAACTCAAAACCAAATGACTGTACGTAGAGTTCATGATTTAGTTAATGAATATGAAATATCAGGTAGTGGTTACGAAGTAAAAGGTAAAATATTGACTAATAGTAAAGAAGCTAAAATTAGTAATAATCTTGAAAAAATACTTCAAGTATCTCTTCTATGTAATGATTCAAAACTGGAAAGTGAGAGTAAAGTCTTAGGGGACCCGACAGAAGGTGCTTTATTAGTCTTAGCTGCTAAAGGCGGTTATAATGTTGAACATCCTGAAGACAAATATCCTCAGCTAAATGAATATACTTTTGATTCAACTAGGAAAATGATGACATCTATTAATGAGGTTGATAATAAGTTTTTAGTCTTAACAAAAGGTGCTACTGATCAACTTATTAAGATTTGTAATCGTATTTCTATTGATGGAGAAATACGTCAAATTACTGAAAAAGATATTGAAAGAGTACTTAATCAAATTGAAGTATACTCTAAGCAAGCTTACAGGGTACTTGGATTTGCATATAAAGAAACAACAACCCCTAAAGCAATGGATTTAGAAAATGATTTAATTTTTGTTGGAATGGTAGCAATGATTGACCCACCAAGAGAAGAAGCTAAAGACGCAATCGCTTTATGTCATAAAGCAGGTATTAGAGTAATGATGATTACTGGTGACCATTTAACTACAGCTAAAGCAATAGCTGGAGAATTAAATATTCTTCAAGAAGGCGGATTAGCTTTATCAGGTGAAGAAACTAAAAATATGACTGATGAAGAATTTGAACAAGCTATTCTTAAATGTGATGTTTTTGCAAGAAGTACACCAACTGATAAAATAAGAATAGTTGAAGTTTTACAAAAAAATGGGGAAGTTGTCGCTATGACAGGTGATGGAGTAAATGATTCTCCAGCATTAAAACAAGCTGAAATTGGAGTGGCTATGGGAATCACTGGCACTGAAGTTTCAAAAGAAGCCTCAAATATGATATTAACTGATGATAATTTTTCTTCGATTGTATCTGCAGTAGAAGAAGGAAGAACGATATATAGTAATATTCGTAAATTCACTATTTTCTTAGTATCTTGTAATATTGGTGAAATATTATTGATTTTATTCTCAATGATTTTCAGTTCGTTTTTTGGTAATTTATTACCATTAATGGCAATTCATTTATTATGGATTAACTTAATGACCGATTCATTCCCAGCTTTTGCCTTGGGTATGGAAAAAGCAGAACCAAATATTATGGATCAAAAACCAAGAGATACTAAAGAAAAACTATTAAATAAAGAAACTTTAATAAAGGTTGTTATTCAAGGTATTGGATTAATGTTGGCTGGTTTAACAGCGTTTAAACTTGGACTACATGTAATTCCAGGCGCTTCAGAAACACAAGCAATAACAATGGCATTTTTAACAGTTGTTTTTGGCGAATTATTCCGCGCTTTTTCCGCTAGATCAGAATCAAAATTCTTATTTCAATATAATCCATTTAGCAATCGTTTCTTGAACTATTCTATTTTTATTTCTGTAGGTCTTGTATTAGTTTTAATATATGTCCCATTCACTGCACAAATATTTAGTCTAGAAGCATTAACTTTCGTAGAATTACTAATTGCAATGGCATTAGGATTTGTACCGATGCTTTTCGGTGAACTAACCAAAATCGTTAATAAAAGCTCATAAGTTTTGATAATGTATTGAAAAACCACTGATTATAAAGTAGAATTAAAAATAAGGTTGGTGGTGAGTTTTATGAAAAATGATATTAAAAAAAACATTTTAATAGCAGATGATGAAAAAATCTATAAAGAGTTTCCTAAGTTAAGTGGGATAGATAGTATTTGTCAGGTGATAATAACTACCAAAAGACTGATCATTTATACTCAAGGGCATTTAATTACCAGTAACCGAAAAGTAAAAAAAAGAAGTATGAACGATATTGATTTAAAAAGTATTACTCATACTGAATACTATCTAGAATACATAAAGAATTCTTTCTTTATAAAACTTCTTGGATTTGTTTTAACAGTTGGAGCTTTTGTTTTAGCTTATGGAGTTTTTAAGAAGTTATTAAATGTACCTACATATACTTATTCTTATATTCTTAATTATGTGATTTTGTTTTTTTTCCTAATCATAGGATTAGTATTAATGTTAAAAGTAAAAAAGATTTTGTATTTTAAAGTGATATCTGGTTTTAATATAATAACTGAATTACAATTAAGACCAACTAAGTATAACGAAGAAGCTTTAAGATATCTAGCAAGCAAATTTTATTAGTAACTAAAAGCTTAAGAAAATTCTTAAGCTTTTCTTTTTATTTTTT
>JBAYZV010000069.1:0-9122 GCA_041672325.1 Candidatus Izemoplasmatales bacterium | reverse complement strand
ATATTTCCAACAATTTCTTCTATAATATCTTCAAGAGTAACGATTCCTTCTATTCCGCCAAAACCATCTAGAATTAGGGCAATTTGTTGATTTGTTTTTTGCATTCTCGTGAACAAATCATTTATTTTTATGTTACTAGGAACATAATAAGGTTCTCTAATTAGTTTACGGTAGTTAATCCTTGAAAAGCCTTTTTTCTTAGCTTCTATTAATACATCTTTGGTATTAATAGTTCCTAAAATAGTGTCAATATTCTTATCAAAAAAAGGTATTCTAGTATATGGTGCTTTTATTATTTGATCAATTATTTCGTCTTTAGAATCGTTAATATCTATTGCATAAATGTCTATTCGAGGTGTCATGATTCTTTCAGCCTCAATATCATCGAAAGCAAAGATGTTTTCTAACATATCCTTTTCTTTCTTCTTAAATAATCCTTGCATATGGCCTGATCTAATCATTTGTTTTATTTCGTTTTCCGAGGTTAAATTCTTATCTTCTGATTTGTTAAGGCCAAATAGGTTAACTATTCCTTTGGTTGTAACAGCTAATAACCAAACTGCAGGTCTAGTAATAAACATTGTAACTTTAAGTATTCCAACTGAAAATAAAGCGATTTTTTCTGGACTATTTAAAGCGATTTTTTTTGGAACTAATTCTCCGAAGATTAATGTGAAAAAAGATAGAATTAAAGTTATAATCACTACTGAAAGATTAAATGGGAGTGTTATGCCGATTTCTTGAAAAAAACTAGTGAAATTTTCAGCTAAGTTTGAACCAGCTATTGCACTTGATAAAAACCCTGCGAGTGTAATAGCAACTTGAATAGTTGATAAATATTTAGTTGAATCATTACTGATTCTTCTTAATGCTTTTGCTTTTTTATTACCTTCATCAGCTAACTGATTAATTCTATTCTGGTTCAATGAAACAAGTGCCATTTCTGCGGCGGCAAAAAAACCATTTACTAAAATTAATATAAATATAAGTATTAATATATAAACATCTTCCAAATTTATCACCCTTTTTATCTACATAAAAATATGATTAAAAACCTAATTAACTCTTTAAGTACTTCTTTTGATAGATTATTCTTAAAGCGTTTAAAATACATAAAATTGCTACACCTACATCTGCGAATATGGATAACCACATCCACATATAACCTATCGTAGACATTGCTAAGAAAATTATTTTAACTACCAAAGAAAAGATTATATTTTGCGCTGAAATTGAACGAGTCTTTTTTGCTATTTTTATGGCTACATCAAGCAATCTTATATCGTTATTAATAATTATTACATCGCTTACTTCAATCGCTAAATCGGTTGCACTGCCTAGTGAAACACCGATATCAGCGTTCTTTAATAAAGGAGCGTCATTGATGCCATCACCAACAAATAAAGATACTGAGTTTGTTCTAATATCATTAAACTTAGTAAGTTTTTCTTCTGGTAATAATTCAGAATAATACTCAATACCACCTAGTTGAAGTGCAATGTCTCTTGCGGAAATTTCGTTATCACCAGTAAGCATCACAGTATCGTATTCTTTTGTAAAATCTCTAACAGTTTGCATAGATGTTTCTTTTAATTCATCTCTTACTACGATATATCCAATATATTCATTATTTAAAGCGACAAAAGTGTAAGAACCAACAGGTAGTTTCTCCGTTTCAATAGAAATATTATTCTGTTCAAAGAATTTCTTGCTACCAGCTAATAAAACTTTGCCATCTAAATTACCACTAATTCCATAACCAGGTATTTCTTTGACTTCATTAACTTGATATGTAGGATAATTATTATGTTTAACAATTGATTTTGCAATTGGATGGTTTGAGTATTTCTCAATAGAAGCAGCTAACATCAGTGTTTCCATGCTACTATATTCTTTTACGAAAAAATCACCGTGCGTTAATGTTCCTGTCTTGTCTAAAGCTATTAATTCAACTTCGGTAATGGCGTGTAAGTAAGTTGAACCTTTAAATAAAATCCCATTTTTCGCCGCAGTACCAATTCCAGCATAATAGGATAAAGGAACTGAAAGAACTAATGAACATGGACATGATATAACAAGAAAAATCGCTGCTCGATATATGTAGTCATTTATATTTTCATGACTCCATATCAGTCCATAAGTGACTAATAAGGCCGCTAATCCGACAACAATAGGTGTATAGATTTTAGCGAATTTCGTAATAAACATTTCTCTTTTAGATTTTTTGTTAGTAGCGTTTTCAATTAAATTAATAATTTTCGATAGTGTAGAATCTTCATATTCTTGAGTGACTTCTATGTTAATTACATCGCCAACGTTAATGTTACCAGATAATACTTTATCGTCCACATTAACAGTTTTTAGTTTAGCTTCACCAGTTAATTCAGATGTGTTTAAAGAAGTTGAACCCAATATGACTTTTCCATCCATTGGAATTCTTTCTCCGTTTTTTACAACGATAATGTCTCCTACTTTAACTTGAATCGGATCTTTAACAACTACTTTACCATCAATTAAAACATTTGCGTAATCAACCTTTAGATTAACTAAAGAGGATATTTCGCTTTTTGATTTTTGAACTGCACGGTTTTGTAAGTATTCACCAAAAGAATAAAGGATTACAACTGCAACGCTTTCTTCGTATTTACCGATCCACATTGCGGCAAATGTCGCAATTATCATTAATGTGTTTTCGTTAAATATATCAATTCTCTTAATCCCTTTAATCTGAAGTAAAAGCAATTTAGAAATTAAGAAAACATAACCAACCCAGTAAAAAATGTCTTTTAAGATGTTCGTGGGTTGTTGGAATGTAGAGTTAAATATACTATTTATAAATGGAATTAATGTGTAAGTCGAAAAAGTAAATAATATCAATAAAACCCCAAAAAGAACAAATTTGTATTCATAAAAGAAATTTGTTTTTTTAATTTCAACTTTATCTTCAAAGTAATGCGTTATAATATTATCTTCTAAAACATCAACTATTGCTTTAATCTCTTTTAAAGCTTTTTCTTCATCATAATTATCTTTAAAATCAACAAGCAAAATTTGTTTTGCGTAATTGAAAGAAGCGGAATTAACGTAAGGCAATCGAGAAGCTCTTCTTTCAACTTTAGAAATGCAATTTGAACAAGTGAGGTTTTTCATTTCTATTTTTCTAACCATAATTTGATAACCTGCATTCTCTATAGTGTATGTTAGTTTTATAATAATTATATTATACTTTATATGAGCATAAAGTCAAATAGTTATATAATTATATACATTTATAGTCTTATTCTTTTAAAAAAAGAATCATTGTGATAAAATATTAACGAAAGGAAGTGGGATTTATGGATTGGTTAGATATTGCAAAGACTTACGAAGATGAATATGTGAAATTAGTAAAGAAATTATTAAAAATTCCTACAGTGCTAGAAAATTATGATCCTGACAATAAAACAGCACCTTTTGGAAAAGATATTAAAAAAGCTTTAGATTTTATGCTTAAAACTGGTGAAGATGATGGCTTTGCTGTTAAAAATATTGATAATTATGCAGGCCATATAGAAATAGGAGAAGGTGAAGAAGTTTTAGGTATCTTAGGACATCTAGACGTTGTTCCTGCTGGTGGCAAATGGTATCAACCACCATTTTCAGCTTATGAAGCAGATGGTAAGATTTATTCACGTGGGACAATGGATGATAAAGGGCCAACCATTGCAGCTTATATTGCTATGAAAATGGTAAAAGTTCAAGGGATTAAACTTAATAAAAAAGTTAGATTAATACTAGGGTGTGATGAAGAAACTGGAATGAGGGGCATTAAAAGATATTTAGAAAAAGAAAAAATGCCGGAAATCGGTTTTGCTCCTGATGCAGAATTTCCTTTAATCTATGCCGAAAAAGGGATTTATAGTTTTGACTATGAAGGTGAATTTGAAGATGATTTAATTAAATCTTTAAAAGCTGGAGAAAGATATAACGTTGTTCCTGACGAATGTACTGTTGTAGTTAAAAAGAATTTACAAAAAGAATTCATTAAGTATCTTCAAGATACAAAAACACAAGGCAAAGTCTTTAAAGATACTTATACTGTGTTTGGAAAAAATGCTCACGCAGCGTGGCCACATTTAGGTAATAATGCAATTTATTTAATGGTTAATTTCCTTAAAAATCACACAGACAATCCAATGATACATTTTATAGATAAATACTTAAATGGAGATCATCTAGGTAAAAAATTGGGAATTGATGTTTTTGATCTAGAAATGAAAGAATTAACATTGAATACTGGATTTATTGATTATGATGGACAAAATGCTAAACTTGGGTTAAACATTAGATATCCAAAGAATTATGATTTTGAAAAAGGCGAAAAGAAAATTATTAAAGCAGGTGATGAATTTAAACTTAAATATATAAATAAAGGATATTCTACTCCTCATTATATTTCACCTGAAGATGATTTAGTTAAAACTTTGCATGATGCTTACAAAAAATATACAGGAGATCATGAAACTAAAATTATGAGCATCGGCGGTGGGACTTATGCAAGAATTCTTAAAAAAGCCGTTGCATTTGGCCCTAATTTGCCAGGTAATGAAGATTTAGCACATCAACCAAATGAATACTTAATTATAAAGGATATGATTACTGCAGCTGCTATATATGCAGAAAGTATTGAAATGTTAGCGGGTGTCTAATTAATGCGCTTAAGAAATGTAAAATATGCCTCGGAATTGATTGAAGGATATCCTGAGATTGTAATTGATAATCCAAAAAAACATTTTGGTAAATGGAATGATGTTTTTAATAATCAAAGACCAATTGAACTAGAAATAGGATCAGGTAAAGGGAAATTTATTTACGAAAAAGCAGATGAAAATCCAGAAATTAATTATATAGGTGTAGAAAAGTTTGATTCTGTAATCGTTAGGGCTTTAGAAAAAGCAATTTATAAACCGCTTAAAAATCATCGATTATTAAGAATTGATGCAGAAAATATTGAAGATGTTTTTAATGAAGAAATTAGTAATATATATTTAAACTTTTCTGATCCTTGGCCGAAAAAACGCCAAGCAAAAAGAAGGCTAACTAGTCCTCAGTTTTTAAAGAGGTATACAAAAATTTTAAAAAACAATGGTTGTATTTATTTAAAAACTGACAATTATTGTTTGTTTGAGTATTCAATGATGATGTTGAATGAATCTGAAAATTACAAGATTGAAAAAATTATTCTAGATATCTATCAAGATCTACCGAAGGACAATATTCAAACTGAATTTGAAAGAAAATTTGTGGAACAAAACAAACCTATTTACTATATAAAAGCTAGATTTATTAGAAGGGGTACTAAATGAAAAAGTATTATAAAGATTTAGTTAATTTACCTGGTATATCAGGACAAGAAAAATATGTTAGAAATTATATGAGATTACATCTTGAAAAATTCAGCGAAGAAATCATTGAAGATAACTTGGGTTCAATTTTTGGAGTGATAAACAAAGATTACGATGGACCAACTGTAATGATTGCTGGACATATGGACGAAGTAGGTGCAATGGTAAAAGAGATTACAAAGAACGGATTGATTAAACTATTACCTATTGGTGGTATTAGTCCCTCAGTTGTAATATCACAACATATGAATGTGGTTATTGAAGATGGAACTTTTGTACCTGGTGTTATTGGAGCAAAACCGCCACATTTATTAAGAGACAATAAAACAGCGCAAGTGTCTAGTTTTGATGATTTCTTTTTAGATATAGGAGCTGATAATTATGATCATGCTAAAGAATTAGGTGTTAGAATTGGTCAACAAGTTGTATTTGAAAATAACTATAAAGAATCTAAAGATGGAAAAAAGATTTTTTCAAAAGCTTGGGACGATAGATTTGGGGCAGCTATGACATTGGATATTCTTGAATCTATTGATAAAACCGAATTAAAATGTCGATTATTCGCGGGCGCAAATGTGCAAGAAGAAGTTGGTTTAAGAGGCGCTACAACATCATCATTTAAGATTAAACCAGATATCTTTATTGCGGTTGATTGTTCTCCGTGTTCTGACACTTTTGAACAAAGTGAAGTTGGCGGAAGTTTAGGTGCTGGATTCATGGTTAGATTCTATGACCCAAGAGCGATTTTACATCAAGGAATGAAAAAATTTATAGAAGCAACTGCAGAAAAGAATGGCATCAAATATCAATATTATAATTCTATGGGTGGAACAGATGCAGCTGCTGTGCAATTATCTAGAGAGGGTGTTTTAGTTTGTACTATTGGAATGCCATCAAGATACATTCATTCAACGACTTCAATCATCCATAAGGATGATTACAAAGCTGTTAAAGCGCAAATACTTGCGATGTTAAAAGAAATTGATTTTGAAAAAATTAAAGAAATTAAAAGTAATGTTTAAAATTTAATATAAAAATTTGTCTTATGAGACCACGTAAAGTGGCTTGGAAAGGAAAGTTATGAAAAAGATTATTTCAAAAAGAGAACAAACTCGTCAAATGACAATTCTGGCAATGTTTATTGCTATAATTGCGGTATTAGGTTTAGTGCCAAATGGGTTAGGTGGTACTTTAGGTTTTATAAAGATAACCCCGACATTAGAAGCTACAATTATTCATATTCCTGTTCTTATTGGGGCAGCGCTTTTGGGCAAAAAATTTGGTATTTATCTTGGTATTGCCTTTGGAGTGATTTCGAATATTGCGGCTTTTATTTATTCAAGCCCAATGTTCTTTTATCCTTGGGTAGCTATTTTACCTAGATTTATATTTGGTTTGCTTATTTTTGATGTTACACATTTTTTTATTAAGGTAACTAAGAATAGGTTAATAGGAACTGGTATTAGTTTCTTCATTTTAACCCTTATTCACACACTTATGGTTCTTGTAATGATGTTTACATCATACTCAATGTTATTTGGGACTGGATATTGGATGGATGATTTAAAGTCATATATAGCGTTTTTGATTCTTTATAATGTACCTTTAGCTAGTTTGGTTGAAATGCTTTTAGCAGCTGTGGTCGGTTCGATTATAGTAGTAAGGTTGATTAATTATTTAAAAACAGATAATAATTCATATTATAGTAAAGAGGTAACCAATGAAGATAGCGATTGATATCGGTAATACCACTATCGCAATAGGATTATCAAAAACGGGAAAAGATGTTGATAAGATTTATCGAATAAACACTGAAAAGAATAAATCATCTGATGAGTATTCTTTGCTACTAAATGATTTTATAATTGAATGTAAACAAGTAATTATTTCTTCAGTTGTTCCGGAATTAAACGAAGTGTTTCGTGATTACTTTTTTGAAAGATATGGTATAGAAGCATTATTTGTGGGAACAGGTGTAAAAACTGGAATTAGAATTGATTCTGATAATCCCAAAGAAGTAGGATCAGATTTGATTGGAAATAGTGTGGCAGCCACAACGCTATATGATGAGACTTGTCTAATTATTGATTTAGGTACAGCAACTACATTTACTTATCTTGAAAAAAAGATTTTGAAAGGAGTGGTAATAGCCACTGGGCTAACAACAAGCAAAAATGCTTTGATTTTGCAAACTTCGTTATTACCACAAGTGGAGTTAAAAGCACCGATAAATGTATTAGGGAAAAATTCAGTTGACTGTATAAAGTCAGGTTTAATATATGGGCATGCGTCTATGATTGATGGTTTAATTAAAAGAATTAAAGTAGAAACTAATAAACCTAATCTAAAAGTAGTAATCACTGGAGGACATTCCAAAATAATCTATCCTTATTGTACTGAAGAGTTGATTAAGGACGAAATATTAATTTTAAAAGGGTTATTGATTATTTTAGATAAGAATACTAAACGATAATAAAATGCACTCAAGAAGTGCATTTTTTCGTTATATATGGTAAAATATTACAACAAGATATTTGAGGTGAATCAATGAAGAAAAAACTATTATTAATAGACGCAAGCAATCTTTTGTTTAGATCATATTACGCTACTGCTTATAGTGGGAATCTTATGCAAACACAGGAGGGCTTATATACAAATGGGATTTTTGGATTTGCACATGCGATGGTCAAATTATTAGATAATGGATATACACATGTTTTGGTCGCTTTAGATACCGAAGGAAAAACTCATCGTCATAAAATCTATGAGGAATATAAAGGCACAAGGAAAGATACTCCTGAAGAGTTAAAAGAACAGTTTCCTTATATGAAAGAATACCTAAAAGCTTTAGGTGTATATTTTTACGAACAGAAGTATATGGAAGCTGATGACATAATTGGGTATGTAGTGAAAAATCATAAGCAAGATTTTGATGAGATAACAATTTATTCTAATGACCACGACTTGGTTCAATTATTAGACAGTAATGTTAGCCAGCTGATATCTCGAAAAGGTCTAAAAGAGATAGAAATGTATACGCCTGATTACGTTTTTGAAAAGCTAGGATTTAAAACCACTCAAGTTACTGATTATAAAGCTTTAGTTGGAGATGCATCTGATAATATACCAGGGGTTCCCGGTATTGGCGATAAAACCGCAGTTAAATTATTAAACGAATATGAGAATATTGAAAATTTGTATCAGCATGTAGATGAAATAAAAGGAAAATTAAGAGACAAACTTGTTGATAACAAAGAGATAGCTTTCTTTTCAAAAAAGTTAGCTACTATTGAAACTGATTTTGAAAACCATATTGAACTTGAAAAAAGTATATATCATGGACCAAACGAAAATGAATTAGTTAAATTCTATCAAAAAATGCATTTTAACAGTTTTATCAAAAACATGAAAAAGGATTCTAAGATGGTTGAATCAGAGTTTTCTATTTTAGATACTTATGAAAAAGTTAATTCACTAAATTATAAGAATGCATTTTTACATCTAGAAATCTTTGGAGATAACTATCATGTTGATGAACGATTAGGGTTTGGATTAATCCTTGATAATCAAGTTTATTATATACCTTACAAAATTGCGATAAAATCTGAAGTGTTTATAAGCTTTTTGAAAGACAAAAATATCGAAAAATATGTTTATGATTTAAAAAAAATAAAAGTTGCTTTAATGTGGGATGGAATTGATATTCAAGGTTTGAAGTTTGATTTATTATTATCTGCA
>JBAYZV010000068.1:0-9155 GCA_041672325.1 Candidatus Izemoplasmatales bacterium | reverse complement strand
CAACATTACACCAATTAAGTATCATGTTATAATATTTTTAACGTTTTAATTTATGGGGTGAATATTATGAAGTTGAACTACAAAAAAGTCTTTTTAGTAGGCTTAGCGTTTTTCCTTATTTCTTTATTTAATCAGACCTATGATTCAATAATTAGTAAAATACTAATTGATAAATTCGGTTTGAATCAAACTTGGTCTGGAGCGGTAATGGCTTTAGATAATGTATTAGCATTGGCTTTAATTCCAATATTTGGCAGTTTGTCTGATAGACATAATTCAAAAATTGGAAAAAGAACACCTTTTATTATTGTTGGTACAATTGTAGCTGCTTTTGCTTTTATGGGATTAACTTTTAGTGATAATTATCAAACAACTAAAATCGAAACAGAAGATGCAGCTATTATTGCTGATTATAATAGTACTCATGATCAAACCTTTACTTATGACCAATGGGTTGTTATTAAAGATGACATCATTAAGCAATGGACTGATTTAAAAGAAGAAGGTGTAATAACTGAAAAGGATTTAACTGCTTTTAAACTTCAAGTAATTGATGGCGATGATGAAGGAGATGTCACTGATAAAAATCATCTTGAATATAGAGCTGATCATCGAGAAGGAATGGAAGAAATACTTACTTATATTGAGTTAGAACAAAACAAAGAAGTTACTGCTCGAGATAATTCAGATTTAAAAGAGTATTTTTACATGCATTTGAACCAAAAAACTTGGTTAGTTACAGTTCAATCGCCCGCTAATTTTATTGTATTTATCTTAATATTATTTGTAGCCTTAGTAGCTATGGCAACATTTAGATCACCTGCAGTTGCTTTAATGCCAGATGTGACAATCAAACCATTACGTTCTAAAGGTAATGCGGTGATTAATTTAATGGGATCATTCGCTGCGATTTTGTCATATATTTTGCTAATCGTTTTTGGATTAGATAAGCTTTCATATGTTAACTATGGGCCAGCTTTTATAGCAGTTGGTGTTATTATGTTAGTTTTACTAGCTATCTTCTTGTGGAAAGTAAAAGAACCAAAACTTGTGAAAGAAAAAGAAGAACAAGATAAGTTATATGGTTTAGATAAAGAGGAAGTTGAAGTAATTAGCGAAAAAGAACAAGAAAATCTTTCTAAGAGCAAGAAAATATCTTTATTTTTAATACTATCTTCTGTGTTTTTATGGTTCTTTGGTTATAATGCAGTAACTACCAAATTATCAGATTATGCTCCAAAAGTTCTTGAATTAGGATTCTCTTTGCCGCCTCTTGTTGGGCATGGAGCTGCTCTTATTGCTTTTATTCCTATAGGTATTATTGCAACTAAAATAGGTAGAAGAAAAACAATTTTAATGGGAATTGTCTTATTAACCATTTGTTTTGGTTCTATATATTTCTTAACTCCAGACACAGCTGGTATAATGTATGTTATATTTGGACTTACTGGTATTGGCTGGGCAACTATAAATGTTAACTCTTATCCAATGGTTGTTGAATTAGCTAAAGGACCAAATGTCGGTAAATATACTGGGTACTATTATACATTCTCTATGGCTGCGCAGATTTTAACACCAATTTTATCAGGTATGTTAATGGACGAATTTGGTAGAAGAATTCTCTTCCCATATTCAGCGTTCTTTGTTGCAATGTCATTTATAACTATGTTCTTTGTAAAACACGGCGATGCAAAAGTGATTAAAAAGCAATCAGCTTTGGAAAACTTTGATGTAGATATGGATTAATATATAATTAAATAGACAGAATAAAAAAAGTGCTCTAATTTTTAAATAAAGAATTAGAGCACTATTTAATTTCATCAGGCCTAAAGAATTCGAAAACAGAGTTATGATAATATTTTTTTACCATATCAAATTCAAGTTGATTTCTTGATGTATAACCGATAACTGTCAAACCTGCATCAAAAGCTTTTTTTGCATATTTATTTGGTAAATATTTTAAACCATAGTTGATAAAATCAGGTTTTGTAATATAGTTTAACCACATTCTCTTCAAGATGAATTTATTAAACTTTGATAGAGTTTCATCATTAGTAAAATATTCAGCTAATTGGCCTCTTACAATTTCAGGTGCATTTTTACGGAACCAATTAACGATTTTAGGGTTAAATGATTGAATAGCATATGGGCCATTATAACCTTTAATTAAAACCATAAAAGCTTCGCAAAGACTAGTGTAGTCACCTCTAGGCTTGAACTCAATCATTAAAGGAACTTTCCCGTCTACTAGACTTAGTACATCAGTCAACAAGGGTATTTTTTCATTTGTGTTTAATAGATGCAAATCTTTAATTTGATCATAAGTTACTTCGTTTATAAACCAGTCTTTTTTGCAAATTCTTTTTAAATCATTATCGTGAAAAACAACTACATTTCCATCTTTAAGGATATGAATATCCAATTCAATTGCATAGCCATAATCAATTGCTTTTTTAAAGGCTAACAATGAATTTTCAGGTATCGATTTATCTAAAGAATGAAAACCTCTATGAGCAATATAGTTTGTCCTTATCCATTCGAGATCTTTCATGTAAAAGCCCTCCTACTGAATATATTATATCACGACGTGTTAAAAGTACAAATCAAATCTTTAAGATACTAAAGGGTATATGGTTAGAATTTTTGTTTTTTAGTTTTTGGTTTATATGTTATAATTAATGAGAAGAGGTGATTTTATGGATAATTTCATGTTTAATAGTCCAACTAAGTTTGTTTTTGGTAAAGAAACAGAAAATCAAGTTGGTGATTTGTTAAAATCATATGGCGCAACAAAAGTCTTAATCCATTATGGAACAGGGTCAATAAAAAGATCTGGGCTTTTTGATCGAGCAGTTGAATCAATTATAGCTGCTAATATAGATTATGTAGAATTAGGTGGAGTAGTGCCTAATCCAAGAGATACTTTAGTTTACGAAGGTATTGAATTGTGCAAAAAGGAAAAAGTTGACTTTGTCTTAGCTGTTGGTGGCGGATCATCGATTGATTCTGCTAAAGCAATAGCGGCCGGAGCTTTATATAATGGAGACTTTTGGGATTTTTGGGAAAGAAAAGTCGAACTTACTGAAGCTTTAAAAGTGGGAGTTATTTTGACAATACCAGCAGCCGGTAGCGAAGGATCTAACTCTTCTGTAATTACAAAGACTGATGGGATGTTGAAAAGGGGCTTGAATAGTGATGTTTATCGCCCGACTTTTGCGATTATCAATCCTGAATTAACATATACCCTGCCTGTTTATCAAACAGCAGCTGGTATTGTTGATATGATGAGCCACATCTTAGAAAGATATTTAACTAAAACAAAAAATGTTATTTTAGTTGATAGATTAGCTGAATCAACTTTGGTTTCAATTATCGAAGCAGCTAGAGTTGTGATGAAAGAACCAACTAATTATGAAGCAAGGGCAACTATTTGTTGGGCTAGCACTATTGCTCACAACGGATTCTTAGGTGTTGGAAGAATAAGCGATTGGGCAACTCATCGTCTAGAACATGAGTTAAGCGCATTATATGATGTAACTCACGGTGCCGGATTAGCGGTTATGTTTCCAGCGTATATGCGCTATACAATAATGGAAGATATTCAAAGATACCGCCGTTTTGCGATTAAAGTTTTCAATATAAAGGATAGCAAGCATAAACCATTAAAAGTAGCACATGCTGGCATAAATGCTTTAGAATCGTTTTTTAAAGAAATTGGTATGCCGACTTCTTTTAAGGAAATTGGTGCTAAAGAAGAAGATATCCCAAAATTAATAGAAAAACTTAGAGTTAATGTTGGTGAAAGAGTCGGAAATTTCAAATCATTAACAATGGAAGATGCAGAGAATATTTACCATATAGCTTGTAAATGAAAAACTAAAAAAGTGCTGTTTAAAGTAAACTCGAAATAGTCAAAATTAAGTATGATAAGATGTTAGTAGACACAAAAAGTGCTACTAGCATCTTTTTTATTAAAAATTATTAATGATATTGTATAGATAGGAAATGCTTTTTTGTGTATGAACTGTGATAGAATGCTGAGTATATCATCACAATAATAAACAACCGTTTAATATTGAGCGTTTTATTGTATAATACAAATAGGAGGCTATTATGAGATGCTTAGTTACCGGAGCGACAGGCCATATAGGGAATGTTCTCGTTAAAAAATTATATGATAAAGGGTTTTTAGTCCATGCGCTAGTTTTAGATAATGATGATACTAGTGCTATTTATCCGTATGCAGAAATAATTAAAGGCTGTGTTAGAGATAAAGCAAAACTAATAGAAATAGTTAAGAATTATGATATTGTTTTTCATTTAGCAGGTATAGTTGAAATAAGGACAGGTAAGAAAAAACAATTGTATCAAACTAATGTTGAGGGAACTAGAAACCTTATAGAAGCTTGTCAAATAAACAAAGTTAAAAGATTAGTATATACATCAAGTGTTCATGCAATTGAAGAAAAAGGAAATAACCAGTTAATTATCGAACCATCAAGTTTTAATCCAAAAAAAGTAAAAGGTAATTACGCTAAATCAAAGGCTATAGCAACTGATTTAGTTCTTAATCAAACAGATAAAAATTTGGAAACAATTATTGTCTATCCCTCAGGCGTCATTGGGCCATGCGATTATAAATTATCTAACTTTGGACAAGTTTTTACCGACTATTTTCGTGGTAGACTTAAGGCTTATATAGATGGTGGTTATAATTTTGTAGACGTTAGAGACCTTTCTGAGGGTATTATTCAAGCAGCAATTAAAGGTAAAGATAAAGAAGGATACATTATGTCTGGACACTCCATTAGTGTAAAAGAACTGCTTGATTACATGGCCTTATATACAAATAGAAAAAAAGTAAAGATGAAACTACCATATTGGTTTATAAAATCAATGGCTTATATAGTAGAATTTATATTCTTTATCATCAGAAGAAGACCACTTTTCACCCATTATTCTATTTCTGTATTGAATTCAAATCATAATTTTTCTAACGAAAAAGCTAAATTAGAATTAGGGTTTGAAACTAGAGATATCTATGAATCAATCAGAAATACAGTAGATTTCGCTATTGATCATCACTTAGATAAATGTGGTAACAAATATAAGAAGAAATTGACAAATTAAATCAATATAGAATATTTAGCGCTTTTTACTCAAAATCATCCAAGTAAGAAAATTAGTTTATCGTACGGACAATATGTGGTTTATTTACGTTCTATATATTTTTTTAAAAAACCAAGGATCTTGGTTTTTTTTCATTAATTTAACCATTTTTAAGGTATAATATTCTTGTAGGTGATTAAATGAAACAACTCACAATTAGTGTTAAAGACATTGTTGAGCTGATATATGGTTCTGGCAATATTTCTAGCACAAAAAATTTAATGGTTAGAGCACAAGAAGGAACTGAGATCCATAAGTATTGGCAGAGTAAATATCTAGAATCTGATAAAAAAGAAGTTGTAGTTCAGATTAAATATGAAAATGCTGATTTTAGCCTAGAAATATCTGGTAGGATTGATGGAATTCTTTCAAAAAATGATGAAATAATTATTGAAGAGATAAAATCTACCCATATGGATTTTGACCAATTAGATATTGATACAACCCCAAGCCACTTAGCTCAAGCTAAGTTTTATTCATATATCTATCTTGTCAACAATGACTTAAATAAGATAAAAGTTTTGTTGACATATATAAACGTTGATGACTTACAAACCAAACAATTTGAAAAAAATTTTACAAAAAAACAACTGGAATCTTTTTATTTAAAAACAATAAAACGATTTTTAGACTGGCAAACGATTATTAACAATCATGAAATTTCTAGGCAAAAATCGATTATCGGATTAGAATTTCCGTTTTCTGAATATAGACTTAATCAAAGAGAAATGATGGCTTATATATATAGAAACATATTAAACAATGGCAAATTATATTTAGAAGCACCAACTGGCATTGGTAAAACTATAGCTTCTTTATTCGCTGGATTAAAGGCTATAAACAAGCCAAGACAAAAGTTGTTTTATACAACCGCAAAAAATGATGGGAAAAAAATCGTTATTGATACAATCAAATTATTAGAAGAAAACGGTTTAATTGCAAAAAGTGTAGAACTAACTGCGAAAGATTCGATGTGTTTTCTTGAAAAAAGAGATTGTGATCCTGAAGTATGCAAATACGCAAAAGGTTATTACAATAGAGTTTTTAAAACAATTGAAGATGCATATAACAATGAAAGTCTTCTAACAAAGGAAAAAATTAAATCTTTTGCAAAAAAACATACTGTTTGTCCTTTTGAATTAAGTTTAGATTTATCTAATTATGCAGATATAATTGTTTGCGATTATAATTATGTCTTTGATCCTCTAGTACATTTAATTAGATACTTTGAAGATGATCATTATAATCCGATTATACTCTGTGATGAAGCACATAATCTAGTTGATCGTTCAAGAAAGATGTATTCAGCTAGTTTAAAAGAAAGTTTATTCGTTAATGCACTAGATACATCAAGATATTTGAAACCAGACCCAAGTTATGAAATAAACCAAGTTTTAGAAGTGTTTGCTGCAGCTAAATTATCTTTGCTTGAAGTAGATTTCAATAGAAAAGATGAGGTTAATCCAACTTTATTGCTATATTTAAGAAAACTAGCGGTGAAATTAGATAAGATATTTTCTGATGATTTAATTAAGTTTGAAAAGCAAGAATTAAAGGATTTCTATTTTGAGATTTCCAGATTTTTAAAAATTAACGATTTTTATAATAAAGAATTTGTATATCTATTAGAAAGGTATGACAATGAGATTATAATATCAATCAATTGTTTAAACGCATCGTATTTCATAAATCAAACTATAGATAAATATTGTGAAGCAGCGATTTTCTTTAGCGCTACACTTTCTCCAATGTTTTATTACAAGAGTCTAATTACAGAGAATATTGGAGAAAATATTTCTTTGATTTCTGATTTCAGTCAAAAGAATTTATTATTGATGGCTGTAGATGATATTTCTACTAGATATAAAGATCGTGATCAGTCTATTGAAAAAATAGTTTTAGCCACAAAAGCTTTAGTAAATGGGAAAAAAGGAAATTATATTTTGTTTTTTCCAAGTTATGAGTATTTAAAAAAGCTTGAAAATATATTGCTTGATGAAATCGAAAATGTTAATTTTATTTCACAAAAACGAAATATGTTTTTTCAAGAAAGAAGTGATATGATTAATCTTTTTTCTGATGATACTGATGTTAGCCAAGTTTTCTTATTTGTTATGGGTGGTATATTTGGAGAATCAATAGATTTAATTGGTGATTTATTAAGTGGGGTATTAATAGTAGGTGTAGGTTTACCTGCAATATCACCTTTCAATAACATCTTAAAATCACATTATGATTTAGAATTTGATAATGGGTTTGATTATGCCTATACATACCCTGGTTTGAACAAAGTTATTCAAGCGGTTGGTAGAGTTATTAGAACTAAAACTGATAAAGGCATAGCTATACTTATAGATGACAGGTTTACAAGTAGAAAGTATTTAAAACTTTATCCTAAGTTTTGGAACCACTTAAGTGTTTGTAACGATATGATTGAATTGGAAAAAATGATAAAAGATTTTTGGGGTGAAACATTTGAAAACAACCATTAAGTTTTGCGAAAAATTTGTTTTATTTTTCTTTTTGATTATATTTTCAATATTATCTATTATTAATATTCCGTGGATGTTTGTTAGTAAACAAACATCCTCAACCGATTATAGTAATTGGATGAGTGAAAATATTACAAGTGATAAAAAAATAGTGGATATAGCTATGATTGGGGCTCATGATGCTTTTTCATATCAAATTGATATCTTTAGTCAAGTTGATGAAAAAAGTGCGGAAAGTGTAATGACAGGATTTGTCGGAAAATTTATAAAAGGATTTTCTATTAGACAATCAAAAACACAAACTGTTAATGTTGAAGAACAACTAAAATCAGGTGTTAGGTATTTTGATATGAGGTTATCCTATAATGAAGATGAGAAAGAGTACTATACAGTTCACAATTACTTTTCAACACCGTTGAAAAGTGTATTGCGGATGATAGAAAAGTTTTTATCCGCTAATCCTGGAGAGTTCATAATACTCGATATTCAGCACGTTTACGGAGTAGACTATAATAGTCAAGAGGATTTTATAGAGGTGTATAATTATTTTGAGGAAGAAAAGCTGACTGATTATGCTTATCCAAATAATATTAAATCACTATCTTCAGTCAGTTATGCGGATGTCACTGATGATAAAAATCAAGGTGGGATAATGGTTTTTTCAAAGTTTAGTCAAACAAATGAGTATTTTTGGGGATATGATGCCCATATAAGATCTTCTTGGGCAAATGAAGATGAATTTGATAAGATAATTGATTTTTTAGAAAGTGAAAAAACGGATATTATACTAAATATGACTTATCGGGATAGATTAGTTGTTATGCAAGCAGTAGCAACGATGGAAATGAGTACTGCTGGTATTTTTAGAAGTTTTGGAAACTGGTCTCTATTAGGACGAGCAAGAGAGTTTAATCAATATCTGTTAAACTATGAAGGAATAGATTTACTTTTAGATGTTATGCCGATTATGATGGTTGATTACGCTAGTGATAAGGAAACGGTGGATCAAATGATGGAGTTGATAATAGAACATAATTCATAATTTTTATAAATATTTATTGTTGGAAATTATTGTCTTTATGTTAAAATAAACAGTAGGGATTTTGTATGTTAACTTAAAACCTAAAAAGCGGTTGTGGCGAAATGGTAGACGCGCTGTCTTCAGGCGGCAGTGTCTTAGGACGTGTGGGTTCAAATCCCATCAACCGCACCAGTTTTATTACATTGGGCCATGGCCAAGTGGTTAAGGCATCGGACTCTGACTCCGAGACCGAGAGTTCGAATCTCTCTGGCCCTGCCAGTTTTTCAGGAGAAGTACCCAAGTGGCTGAAGGGGCTGGCTTGGAAAGCTAGTAGGTCTGTAATAGGGCGCAGGGGTTCGAACCCCCTCTTCTCCGCCAGTCGAATAACCTGTTTTGATACATTTTGTATCAAAACTTTTTTATAATTAGAATTGCCCCTTATGAACTAATTTTCGAGGAGCTCGAATCAGTTA
>JBAYZV010000067.1:0-9247 GCA_041672325.1 Candidatus Izemoplasmatales bacterium | reverse complement strand
CAAAATGGTAACTATAACCCTAAAGAAATATATGAAAAAGATTCTGAGATAAGAATCTTACTTGATCAATTAGTAAATGGTTTTTTTGAGGATGTTGATTCTTATGAGTTTAAAGACATATTTGATAATTTAATTAATCGTGACCAATACTATGTTTTAAAAGATTATCAAGCTTATAAGAAAGCTTCATATCTTGCGAATGAAGCATATAAAGATAAGCATAAATGGGCTAAAAAAGCTTTGATTAATATAGCTAAGAGCGGAATATTTTCATCAGACCGCTCTATAAATGATTATGCTTTGAATATATGGCACGTGAAATCTATAATAAAAGGTTGATTTATCAGCCTTTTTTATATTATGAAGGAGATAATTATTATGAGTGAGTGGATTGATTTGTCGGTAAGAATTAAAAAAGGAAATCTAGTATTTCCTGGCGATCAACCTTTGGAGATAACAAAGGTTAAGAACACAATTGATGATGGATATAACTTGAACCAGTTAAACCTAAACATGCATATAGGAACACATATCGATTTTAAAAATCATTTATATTCAAAAGAAGAAGACGTTGATTTTGAGAACTTTATGGGAAAAGCAAATGTCATTAAACCAATGATAATCGATGGTATTGTTTCAACTGAGGATTTAGAAGAAAAATATCAAGAGTCAAAATATCAAGAAAAAATTTTATTATTAGATTTAAGCCATGCTCATAAATTTAATTCTAAGTCATACTACGAATATGTAACTTTTGAACCAAAAATATTTAAATTTTTGAAAGAAAATAGTATTTATTTATTAGGGGCTGATCTTCCTACTTTTGCCTACTTTAAAGAAACTGATTTACGAATGCACAAAGATTTATTAAAAAATGGTATCTATCTTTTAGAAAACCTAACAAATCTTGATAAATTGAACAATCACGTATATTTATTATCATTACCTTTGAAAATCGAAGGTGTTGAAGCGTCATTGGTAAGAGCTATTGCTAAAAATATTTAATTACGTTTGACATCTGTAAAAAATGTTATATAATATAGTTGTTAAAAACACTTCAGGGCAGGGCGAAAATCCCTACCGGCGGTACAGTCCGCGAGCCTTTTGGCATGATTAGGTGTAACTCCTAAACCGACAGTTAAAGTCTGGATGAAAGAAGTATATCTGCGCCTGAAATATATCCGTTTTTACGGATATTTTTTTGGAGGAAGAAAGAAAATGAGAAAAAGAACAGATATTAAAAAGTTATCTGTAATAGGGATTTTAAGTGCTTTAGCTTTTGTATTAATGTTATTAAGTTTTACTGTAGCTGGACCATATAAGTTGGATTTTGCAGAGCTTCCAGTAATGATTGGTGCTTTTGCTTATGGGCCAGTTGTAGGTGTTACTATTGAAACAATTAAAATTGTTTTGGACATTATTCTAGGTGGACCATCAAATACAGCATATGTAGGTGAACTAGCTAATCTATTAATGGGTATTTCTTTTGTAGTTCCAGCCAGTTTGATTTATTTTCATAAGAAAACAAAAAAACAAGCCATTATTGGGCTTGTTTGTGGAACAATTTCTATGATAGTGGTTGCTGCAATTCTAAATATTTATGTTTTGCTTCCGCTTTATGCTGAATTATATGTTGGTTCTTCTTTGCCAGCCTTATTAAAAATTTATGGTTTTGATAGTATGTTTAAGTTTATAATACTCGTAAACATTCCTTTTAATATTTTAAAGGGGGTTGCTAATAGTATTTTAGTTATGCTAATATATAAGAGAATTTCGCCTGTAATCAAGGCAAAGGATTGTGATGAGGTTGAAAAAGTTATTTAAATTAATAGTTTTGATAACGGTGGTCTTTGTATCTATAAGTTGTTCTCAAAAACCTACTACAAATAAATATTTAAATGTAGATTATTCAGATTTTATCGGACAATTTATTGAAGAAACTGATGAACAATTGTCAATGCCACAAGATGATTATTATATTTACTACTATGGAACCTATTGTTCTGCTTGCATCGAGATAAAAAGCCAATTACTAGACACTTTATATCGCGCAAAAAATACAACAATATATTTTGTATTAGTTAATTCATATAAAGATATTCATGATGATAGTGGCGTTACAGGTACTCCGACAATAATTCATGTAATAAATAATGAAGTTACAGAATCATATTCAGGCGGAACTAGTATTCTTGAAATGATAGATCAAATCACTTAATTTGATTCAAATAAAGCTTGAACTATCTTATCCGGTAGTCTATGATTTATTTGTCGATTATTCTCAGTAAAGTAATAAGTGTTAAAACTAGCAGTAGAATTACTTGTTGTGGTTCTTTTGTTAATGATTTCAGTGATTTTTTCCGGTAGATTACTACTTAGAGTTGGAAAATAGTAACGATAATTTAAAACAGTTCCTTTATTTTCATAATTGAAAATTAGGATTGTTTTTTTATTTTTACTTACAACCCTATAATCTTTAATATCTTCCCATTTTTCCCAAAAGAGGTAAGTGTTTCTCAGTTCAAGTATTTCTTCTTTACCGTGGACATTATTAATTTTTTCTGTTTTTTTATTGTAATAAAAAGTTTTACTGTCTGTTATAAATAGAAGTTTATTTTTATTAATATTCACTTGAAAAAATTTTGTAAAATTCATGTCTTTATTAATAAATATGTAGTCTTTTGGTTTTCTAACTGAAAGGATGATTACTATAGAAAAAATGAAAATTGAAATACCCGCAAAAATGGAATTGAAAATAATCATAAAGTTTTTATATTCAATTTCATAATATTCACGTGTAATATCATTTATTTCTATCGGCACTTTCAAAAACCAAAGTATTAGAAAAGGTATTACCATAATTGTGCATGTAAAACCAATAATTCCCAGAACTAATGATAAACTATTACTCTTTTTTTTGATAACGCTGTACTCAAGATTCTTAATATTAACTCCAATTTTTTTGCTAATCATTTGTTATTCCTTGCATTCTTCTAAATCATTATAACAAATCATCGACTTTTTCTAAATATTATATTCATTAATTGTTGATTTAATGTTACAATAAAATAAATAAAATTAAAAAGGCGTGAAGTAAATGAATACAATTAAAATAGATAAATATTTTCGTGGGATGGTAGCTAACAATGGTCTTAGTGGGATTGAAACAGAAAATACTATATTTTCTTTTCTAGCAGCTGCTAACCGTTCTTATTTTGGTGTAAGTTGTGAACTATCAGTTTCTAAAGATAATAAGTATATTGTTACAGGTTGTGACAGTTTATTAAAGTATGGATTGCTAAACTTAGACATTCCATCCTTTTCCTATAATGAGTTAAAAAAATTCGCTCTTGTAGACCGTAAAACAGGTTTTTTAAATGAATTTGTTTTTATTCCAAGGTTAGAAGACTATTTGTCAATATGCAAAGCTTATCGCAAATACATGTTTATTAAGATTAAAGATAGTTTGGAAAATGATGTTGTGAGTCAACTGGATAGATTCTTGCAAGATTATGGGGTCGAAGAAGATTTTAGCTTGATAGCTGAGAACAAAAAGCACCTATCAATTTTGAAAAAAACATTTCCAAGTAGTGTTTTGTATTACAATGCTCGGTTTGTTGATGAGAACACTTTAGACTATTGCCAAAAAAATGGGATTAATCTCTATGTGGATCATCAAAAAATTAAACGTGATTATGTTAAAGACTTACATTTAGTTGGCTTAAAAGTTATCACAGGTGTAGTTAATGATAAAGATACTGCTGAAAAAATGATTAAGTATGATGTTGACTTTTTATTTACTAATATTCTAGAATAGTATAGAATTATTTTGATAAGAGATTCTGGCTTTTGGGAGGTAAAAGATGAATAGTACAATTGAAACAATTTTAAGTAGAAGAAGTATAAGATCTTATCAGGACAAGCAAATACCTGAAGAACATTTGCATCAGATTATTGAATGTGGTATTTATGCGCCGAGTTCAAGAAATAAACAAGATTGGCATTTAACAGTAATAACTAACAAAGAAAAAATTGAAGAAATAGACAAAATGGCAGTAGAAGGTATGTCTAGATTTGGAATTGAGATTGACAAAGATTCAAGTGTTTTTTATCATGCGCCTTGCGTGATAATTCTAAGTTCTAAAATCGGAGGGTTTTCTGAAGTCAATATTGGTTGTGTAATTGAAAACATCGCTTTAGCAGCTAAGTCATTAGGTTATGGTTCATGTGTCATTGGACAAACTCGTTATTTATACCATAAGGCTAATAAAATTGATGTTGATAGAATGTTAAAGATTCCTGAAAACTATGAACATGATTTAGCAATATGCTTAGGCTATCCAAAAGGTAAAAATCCTGATGCTAAACCAAGAAGAGAAAAAGTTGTAGATTATATATATTAAAAGGTGATGATGAATATGTGGAAAAACGAGTATCAAAAATGGTTGAATTATACTGATTTAGACGAATCCTTACGCAAGGAAATTCTAACTAAAACAGAAAAAGAATTAGAGGATATGTTTTACACTACCCTATCTTTTGGTACTGGTGGAATGCGTGGTGTTTTAGGTGCGGGAATTAACCGCTTGAATCTTTATACAATTAGAAGAGCCAATAATGGACTTGCTCAATATTTAATCAATACATATGATAGTAAAGATTTATCACGTGGTGTAGTTATAGCTCATGATAATCGTTATATGTCTAAAGAGTTCGCAAGAGAAAGCGCAAAGGTATTAGGCGCATATGGAATTAAAAGTTACTTATTTACTGATTTGCGTCCTACACCAGAATTATCATTTGCAGTTAGATATTTAAAAGCGTTGGCAGGAATAGTAGTTACAGCTAGTCATAATCCTCCTAATTACAATGGTTATAAGATTTACGATGAGTATGGTTGTCAGTATACACCAAGATACGCTGATAAAATAATAGAGTTTGTCAATAAAACTGGGAACATATTTGATATTAAAACAAAATCACTAAAAGATTTAGAAGATTCAGATTTAATTGAATATATTGATAAAGAAATTGATGATGCTTATTTAGCATTAGTTAAATCTATCTCAATTAATAAAAACACAAAAAAAGTAATTAAGATAGTCTTTACACCATTACATGGAACAAGTGGTTATCTTGGAAAAAAACTTTTAGACAAAGAAGGTTATACTGTTTTTCCAGTTAAAGAACAAATGGTAAATGACCCTAATTTTTCAACTGTTAAGTTACCGAATCCAGAAGAAAAAGAATCTTTTGAATATGCAATAAGACTAGGACATAAAACCAAATCTGATCTTTTAATTGCTACTGATCCTGACGCGGATCGTTTAGGTATTGCTGTTTTGCAAGGTGATGATTACATTCTTCTTAACGGTAATCAAACAGGATCATTATTGATTTATTATATCCTTACTCAAAAACACGAAAAAAATATATTGCCTAATAAAGGTGTTGTGTTTAATACTATTGTTACAAGTGATCTTGGAGCTAAAATAGCAAGAACATATGGCTTAGATGTTATTTCCACTTTAACAGGGTTTAAATTTATCGGTGAACAAGCTAGGTATTTAGAAAATGATGAACGTGAATTTGTTTTTGGATATGAAGAATCATATGGATATGTTATCAACGATGAAGTAAGAGATAAAGATTCTTTACAAGCACTCTTAATGATTTCTGAAGCTGCTAACTATTATTTATTAAACGAAAACAAAACACTCTACGATAAGTTACTGGAGATATACGCAGAATTTGGATACTATTTAGAAGGATTGAGAAATATCCATTTATTAGGTAAAGAGGGTCAAGAGCAAATATCGAAAATCATGAATTATTTCCGTAATAATCCTCCTAAAGAAATCAATAGTCATTCAATAATTAAAATAGAAGACTTTTTGTTATCTGAAAGATATGCGGATGGATTTACTGAAGTTATTGATTTAGATAAGTCTAATGTGCTTAAGTATTATTTAGATGATGAATCCTGGTTTGTTCTACGTCCATCCGGCACAGAACCTAAACTAAAGATTTATGGTGGTGTTATTGGTACAAGTCTAGAAAACTCACAAAAATCAGTTAATGAGTTATTAGACAGCATCGAAGATATAGTTAGAAAGGTTGATTAAATTGTTAAAATATATTATTGCGATTGCGATTGCAATTGTTGTTGTGGGCATATATATATGGTCATATAAATTAAACGAAAAAACTGAAAAACCTGAAGGCTGTGAAGAAATAAGTTGTTCAGGTTGTAATGTTGATAACTGTGTTAGTCGCAGATAAACTATTTAATAATGATTGGGATTTTTATTTGTCAGAAGAAATCCAAAAACCATATTTTCAAGAGCTATTGAATAAAGTTTCTTATGAGTATAAACTTCATACATGTTATCCTCCAAAAGAACTTATATTTAATGCTTTTTGTTTAACTCCATTTAGCAATACTAAAGTATTAGTTTTGGGTCAAGATCCTTATCATAATCCAAATCAAGCAATGGGGTTAGCTTTTTCTGTTAATGATAACATGGCTTTACCACCTTCATTATTAAATATTTTTAAAGAATTAAAAGATGATTTAAATATTTCTCATTTTGAAAGTGGAAACTTAACGAATTGGGCAAAATCAGGAGTGTTGCTTTTAAATGCAATTCTAACTGTCAGAAAAAATGAGCCTTTGTCGCATGCTAATTTGGGATGGGAAAAATTTGCTGATAAAATAATCTCACTTTTAAACGAAAAGAAAGACCCAATAGTTTTTATGCTATGGGGTGCTTATGCCCGTAGCAAGAAAAAATTGATAACTAATAATCATCATTTTATTATTGAAAATGTGCATCCATCACCACTTTCAGCTTATCGTGGGTTTTTTAAGTCAAAACCATTTAGTAAGATAAATGCATTCTTAAAAGTTACAAATCAACAATTAATAAATTTCAATGAAGAGGCGAAGAAGTGAAAGACAAGAGTTTACAGCGTTTAATTTTCTCAGCTTTAATGGTAGCTATAGGGATAGTATTATCAAATTTCGTATCAATATCTTACCCTCCAAATTCTACGATTATCCGTTTTGGGATAGGTTATTTACCTTTAATAATTGTATCAATTATCCTTGGTCCTAAAATAGGGTTTGTATCAGCGATAATTCAGGATGTTTTAGGATATTTTGTTTATATGATGATTTATGGATTTGCTTCGGGTCCATTTTTTCCAGGTTTTACTTTGAATTCAATTCTTTATGGTGTCTTACCAGGTCTTATTTATAATCTAAAGATTAACAAAAAGAATTTATTTTTGTATCTAAACTTTGCTTTTTTGACTGTTATATTAGCACTCGGTATTTGGGGGTTAATTGAAATAGATTTTATTATTGATTTAATCAAGAATAAATTATCAGTAGATATGAGCTTTAAACCATGGATTATATACTTTATGATCGGGTTGGGGATAATAGGAATTTTATCGGGATATGTATTTTTATTCTTTAAAAGAAACGAAGATGATAAATCACAAAGACTAATTTTTATAATTATCATTTTACAGATTTTAGTTACTTTGATTCTTACACCTTTGTGGGTTACAATCTTATATTCAAGTGCAACATTTTTGCCACAATTGCCTTTAAGAATAATCAAAACACCATTAGAAGTTTTTGTTTATAGTGTATTATTATTACGGTTAATTAAAGTGTTTAAAAACTATCAAATATAAGACCGAGCTTTTAAAAGCTCGGTCTTTTTTAAAATTCAATGATTTTAACTTCACCAGCACCTAAATGAAAGTATATTTTTCCATCTGGATTAAACTCGTGGTAATCTCTTCCGAATTCATAAGTAGAATATAATAATTTACCATAATTTTTATAATTTTTAGATTTTTCTCTTAACTTATTAATGTCTGATAAAGTATCTATATCTTTATAAAGGTTTGAGTTTGCGGCAATTACTAAACACTTACCAGTTTTTTTATTATAGTAGGAAACTCCAACTACAGGTGTATCAAATTCATTGAAATAGATTGGCTCGTAACATTCTAGATCAGTTATTTCATTTAACCATTCATTTCTAATGTTTTTTACACCATCTAAATGATCAACTATTTCCCAATGGTTTTGATTAAGGTAATGAATAGCGTATTTATCGAACAGTGCTAGTTTACCATAGTATAAATCATCTATAGGTAATTTGTATAGGTCATCACTATTACAATCAATGCCGGTGTTCATGGGTTGAATTTCATAAACTTCTTGGCCACTGTTTATAAATGGAACAAGGTTTGGTAACATCATGTTTAAAATCGTAATCATTCTTGATAAAACTCTAGCACCTTCTCTACCCGCAATTCTAGGGGTATCATGCGTCTCTGCGCAAGCAAACATTGGCAAAGCGATGTCTTTTGCACCATAAACAAATTTATGTAGTTTCTTTTCCCAAATTCTTGGTTCCATAATAAAACCATTACCTATGATTATGTTGTATCCAGCTGCTTTAGCAGTTGCAGCATTATCTGGGTTTAATTCTTCGGCGATAAAAGCAAAGTCTTCGTCTATCAATCTGGCTTCAGAGATTATCATCTTTAAAAGTTCATTAGGTAAAGCGTGACCCATGTCAATTCTAGCACCATCTATACCATATATTTTTTGATAAAAGGGAATAATGCTTTTTAAGGTGTCCCATAACTTCAAGTTTGGAATATCCCCAGGAAATAAATTGGATTTGATTGTATCAAAAAGAATATATGGGGGGGTATTTTGATCCTTAAGATATTTTCTTGTTTCTTTTGGGTGATCCATAAACATTCTAAAAAAAGTGACATCTGTCCATGGTGGTTGTGTATCATTTATATGATCTGAAAATGCAGGAGCTATTGTTAAGTTGAAGTACTTTTTTATATCTTCTATAAAATCAGAAGAAGTAGATTTTATTTTTTTAAATAATTCTGGGTTTTGCGTTTTAGGATCAAATTGAAACATTTTTATATGTCTTTTCACGTCTTCGCAAGCATATACTTTGTCCATGTATTGAGGGCTTGGAGATAATGTGTTTTCAAACTCCTTTACTACGGGAACTTTGAAAAGGTTTGCTTCATCAGCTTTAATCCAATAAAACCAGTCTGGATGGTCTATAATTAAATCATTTTCTACGGCATTTGTGCGAGGAATAATATCAATAATTACACGAATATTTAAAATATGACAAGCTTCAATCAAAGCTTGGAATTCTTCTTCTAAAGTCATTGAATTATTAGTTAG
>JBAYZV010000066.1:0-9461 GCA_041672325.1 Candidatus Izemoplasmatales bacterium | reverse complement strand
CATTGATCTATGATCTAGGAGTTAATACTACAGATCATAGAGGTGTTGATTTAACTCAAGCTATTGATCCTACAACTGTTAATTTAGTTATTCAAGAACAAGTAACCACAAAATCAATATCTTTAGGAACTAATGATTTACCATTAATAGTATTTAGTTTTGATAAATGGTTAAATTATATTGATCCCGCTGGAAGTAATGATATTGGTGCAGCAAATATTGCTGGAATCATTATGGTTGAAGGTGCTAATGGTATTGCTGCTTTAGATGATACTGCAAAAGTTTTTTCAGGTGGTTATTCAGTTTTAGTTGACAGCGAAATGAACATTAAATATATCGTTGATCGTTGGGGACATGAGTGGAACGCTACAGATGGATGGACTACAAATTCTGGTACTTTAACGTTTGGTCTTAATCATTTAGCATCTTATTTTAAACCTTATTTAGCTGAAGGAGATATGTTAATTCTTGGTAGCCAATATGCTAAAGATTTACCTGAAGGAACATATTATAGAAATTTCTTAGGTAATGCAGTTATTAAAGAATTAGTTAGTGGTGCTGCGTCACATAGATACATTGATATCACAACAGCTATTGATCCTACAACTGTAGTGCTTACTATTAAAGAAACTACATCAGTTTTAAGAGTTGGAACAGCTCTAATAGATTATAAAGAATTCGATTTAGATAATTGGATGCTTTATGCAGAATCTGATCCAGGCGCTGATGGAATTTCAGGACTTGTCTATGTAACTGGTCTTGAAAAGATTAGTTCTTACGATAATGCTGCTAGAATTTTTTCTGGTGGTACAGTAGTATTATTAGATTCTAACATGGCTGTTAAATATGTTGTTGACCGTTGGTCTAATGTTTGGACTCAAGCTGAAGGTTGGACAAAAATTGGTGCAGCTGGGGATTGGAGTTATGGCACTAACGTTTATGCTTCTTATTTCAATACACTAGTTGAAGAGGGCGATGTTCTTGTTATGGCAAGTCAATACTCTAGAGGATTGACAACTGGAGCTCAATATCGTGATGTTTTAGATAATCAAATTCTATTTGATTTAGGTGCTGATATTATAACTCTTGATCATAGAGGAGTTACAGATCTTACAACAGCAATTGACCCTACTACAGTAATAATTAATGTAGTGGCTTTAAACTAAAAATTATATTAGGTATTTTGTGGAATAAGTTGGGTTTTCCCAACTTATTCCCTTGCCTATTATTAAAGAAGGAGTTACATGAAACTAGAAAAATTTTACAACAGTATGATTTTCAGAGTATTTGATTTTGTCTATAATCTTGTACTATTTAATATTTTCTTTATCCTAACATTTATTTCTGGTTTGGGTATTTTTAGTTACATGTTAGCATTTATTACCTTGGTTTTAGCGATTAAATCATTAGATGATGGTATCAGTTTTTCGATCGTTAAAAGGTGGGTAATAAACTTAAAAATGCACTTTGTTAAAGCTCTAAAATTATCAATTTTCTATACTTTATTTTTGGGGCTCTTTATTTTTGATGTTTTATTCTTTAACATTGTAATTCAGGAACAAAATACTATTATTTTCCAAGTGTTATACTATTTATTTTTGGTGTTGACAATAGTAATGGCATTTGGAACTATTAATGCAGCTTTTGTTTTCGTGTATTTTCCACACTTAAGTGTAAAAAAAATCATCAAATATTCGTTTATGTTAATACAACTAGTACCTATTCCAGCTTTATTTTTGATTTTCGGAATTATAGTTTCTGTCTTTCTATTTTATGTATTTCCGATAATTTTAGTCTTTATTTGGTTTTCTTTAATTTTTTATGTTTACCATAAATTGATTAAAAAAACTTATTTGAAATTGGTTCCTGTTAATCAAGAACCTCTTAATATTACTAACTGATGAGAAAAATGAGGAGATGACGATGAAGAAAAGATTTGTGATTATTGCCAGTATATTGTTAATTTTAGTGCTTAGTATCGCACTATTGTTTGGTGCTAATAAAGAAATGCCTGTAGTTAGTGCATATACAGGATTAGATTACTCTACAATTACTTCAGGTATTAATGACTATGAAACCTATTTAGAAAAAGAAGAAGCGAATTTTCCGGAAAAATTAATTATCATTGATGCAAGAAATTATTCTGAAATTGATAATGTATTAAACATTGAAACTGTTGAACTTCAAACGTTTGAAAATGAAGAAGGACTATATATACCAGAAACAGTGGATGTTACTTGGAATTTTAACGTTGAAGAATCAGGATATTATAATATCAAAATTAGATATGTAGCTACAGAAGGAAGAAGTTCTGAAATCTCCCGTGGAATAAAGATAAATGGGATTTATCCTTTTGTTGAAGCAGAAAACTTTGTATTATCAAGGATTTGGGAAGATGAATATAATGTAGCTGATAAACGAGTTACTGGAAGTCATGATATTAAACCTAAACAAATAGAAAAAATCATCTGGAATGAAGAAACAGTCGCTGATAATGTCGGATATTACAGCGGTAAGTCATATTATTTTTATTTTAACGAAGGTCTAAATGAAATTTCATTTATTCAAGATAGAGAACCTGTATTAATCTCTGAAATTACTTTATTTCAGGATAAAGCAGATAAAAGTTATAGTGATGTTTATCAAAACTATCTAGACTTAGGTTATAAAAATATTAGTTCTGATATATTTGAAAATGGATATTATGAAGTTCAAGGTGAAAATTCATTTGAAAAATCAACAGCAATTCTTTCACCAACGGCTAATTGGAGTTCTTATAAAATTGTACCTTATGAGAAATTCATCATGAGATATAATACCATCGGAGGTAATATTTGGAGAATAGCTGGAGATTGGATATCTTGGGAAGTAGAAGCGCCTGAGAGTGGCTTATATCAAATAACATTTAAAACAAGTCAAAACTATAAACAAAATATTGTTAGTTCTAGAATTCTTAGAATTAATGGTGAAGTTCCGTTTGAGGAAGCAAGAAATGTAAGTTTCAATTATGATAGTGATTGGCAAAATATAACTTTAGGTAACGAAGATGGAGCATATTGGTTTTATTTAGAAAAAGGTACTAATGAAATCAGCTTACAAGCAACAATAGGTATTTATAACAATGTAGTAAAGAAAATTGAATATGCAATATCATTGTTAAATCAAATCTATCGACAAGTTGTAATGATTGCTGGAACTAACCCTGATCAATATCAAGACTATATGTTTAATCAAAGAATTCCTGAATTATCAAATTATATTAATAATTCAATAGATTTTATTGAAACTGCAAAAGCAGAAATGCAAACAATTAATAAGAAAAGTAGCTCTTTAATTGCAACTATAGATCGTGTACTATATCAGTTAAATAAATTTAGTGAATCAGAAAAAAACATTCAAATTGGTTTAAATGAACTTGATGATAATATTTCAGCATTGGGTACTTGGGTAACATCTATTTCCGAACAACCATTAGCTGTAGATTTACTTTATATTCATGGTGAAGATGTTAAGTTACCAAAAGCAACTACTAATTTTTTTCAAAAAATATGGCATGAATTAGTAATGCTGTTTGGTAGTTATGGGGCAAATACTTCACTTAAGAGTAATGTAGAAGTTGAAGGACCTACTATTACTGTCTGGATAATGAGTGGTAGAGATCAGAGCCAATTACTAAGACAGATCATAGATGAACAATTTACTCTTCAAAATAATATTAATGTAGAACTTAAACTTGTTACAACATCAGCTTTATTACCAGCTACACTTTCTGGCAATGGTCCAGATGTGGCAATTGGTGTAGGACAAAACATACCTGTTAACTGGGGAATAAGAAACGCAGTAGTAGATCTTACCACTTTCCCTGATTATGAAATTTTCAGTCAAAATTTCCATGAAAGTGCAGTCGTACCTTTTGCGTTTAGAGATAGTGTGTACGCTCTTCCAGATACACATGATTTCTTAATGACTTTTGTAAGAACAGATATAGCTGAAGAACTAGATATTAAGATTCCAGAAAGTTGGGATGAAGTTATTGATTTAGTGCCAAGTCTGCAAAGACAATATTTAGATTACTATTTACCTAACACTAAGGGTAATTTAAGTACTTTGATGTATGCTATGATTGCTCAAAATGGTGGCTCTTTATATGAAGAAGATGGTAAAAGAACACTATTGTTAGAAGAAAACGCTATGGATGCTTTTATAGATTTTACTACGTTTTTCAGTGATTTCGGGTTTGAAATTTCCGCAAATTTCGCTAATAGATTTAGAAGTGGCGAAATGCCTTTAGGAATTTTTAATTATAGTTTGTATAATACTTTATCAGTATTCGCTCCAGAAATTAAAGGGCAATGGGATTTTGCGCCTCTACCCGGTTATGATAAAGATGGTGTAATTCATAATCAATCTACTTCAACCGTAACTGGAACAGTTATTCTTGAACAATCAGATGAAAAATATGCTAGTTGGCAGTTTTTAAAATGGTGGTTAGGAGAAGAAGCGCAAACAAGTTATGGGCGAGGGATGGAAGCTATTTTAGGGTCAGCTGCTAGATATCCTACAGCTAACTTAGATGCTTTTGAAAATTTACCATGGTCCGCTAAAGATTTTTTAATCCTTAGTAAGCAAAGAGAAAATACTGTTGGAGTACCTACAGTTCCTGGAGATTATATTATAGGTCGTTATATCGACAATGCTTTTAGAGCAACAATTAATGATAGAACTAATCCTCGTGACAATCTTTATGAATATGCAACTAAGATTGACAGAGAATTAGAAAGAAAACGCGAAGAGTTTGGATTGGATTAGGAGTGTAGAATGAAAGTTAAGAACATACAAACTGAAAAACCTTTTGTCAAACCTTCATTAAAGAAGCGAATTATGAAGAATAAAGTATATTATTCTATGATTGCTCCTTTTATGTTGATTTTCACTGTGTTTACAATATTACCTGTATTAATGAGTTTCTTATTAAGTTTTACTTCATTTGATATGTTGCAGTTACCGAAATTTATCGGTTTATCAAACTATATTAACCTTTTTTTGAATGATGATGTTTTCTTAATTGCTTTGAAAAACACTTTAATTCTTGCTTTTATTACTGGACCAGTTTCATATTTGATGGCTTTCGTATTTGCGTGGTTAATTAACGAATTATCACCTAAAGTTAGATGGTTCATGGTGCTAATATTCTACGCTCCTTCAATTAGTGGTTCAGCTTATTTGCTTTGGTTACTAATCTTTTCATCAGATATGTATGGTATTCTAAACGCTTATCTGATTGATTTAAATTTAATAAATACGCCAATACTTTGGTTAGAAACGCCCAAATATGCATTGTTTATTTTGATAATTGTGCAATTATGGTTGAGCTTAGGGGTTTCTTTCTTAGCATTTATTGCTGGGCTTCAAACTGTTGATAAAACTTTATATGAAGCAGCAGCAGTAGATGGTATTAGAAATCGTTGGCAAGAATTGTGGTATATTACATTACCACAAATGAAATCACAATTAATGTTTGGGGCAGTAATGCAGATTACAAATGCACTAGGGATAGGAATGGTCTCGGTGTCATTACTGGGCTTCCCTTCAGTCGAATACAGTGGACATACTATAGTTACCCACTTACTAGATTTTGGTTCTGCTAATTCAACTCGTCTTGAAATGGGGTACGCATCTGCTATAGCAACTATTTTGTTTGTGCTTATGTTAGGATCTAACCTCATTGTTCAAAGAATTATTAAGAGGGTAGGTACATAAAATGGAAAACACGAATAAAACCCACGAAGAAAAAAAACTTATTATTGATGCCTTAAAACAAGATGAGTTAAATTGGATTAGTAAGAAAAAAACAAAAATGAAGAAATACCGTAAAGTACGATTAAGTAGATCAGTTGGCGGTGATATATTTTTACTTATTGTATTACTATTATTCGGTTTATTTAGTGCTTATCCACTAATATTTACAATTACAAATTCATTGAAAGGTCTTGATGAAATCTTTGTATTCCCACCAAGACTATTTCCAAGAAATATTACTTTTGAAAATTTTATTGATTTATTCAATTTGATCGGCAATACTCAAGTACCTATAAGCAGATATTTTATTAATACTTTAACTATCACATTATTTGGTACTGTAGGTCATGTATTGTTAGCGTCATTATGTGCCTATCCTCTAGCAAAGCATTCATTTCCAGGTAGACATGTAATCAATCAATTAATTGTTTACTCATTAATGTTTTCTACAGTAGTTACACAAATACCAACTTATATGATAGTTAGTTGGTTAGGGCTTATTGATACTCATATGGCAATAATTATACCTGCATGGGGATTTACTTTAGGGCTTTTCTTAATGAGACAGTTCATGCAAACCATACCAGATGAATTGATTGAAGCAGCGAAAATAGATGGTGCTAATGAATATCAGACATTCTTTCATATAGTAATGCCTTTAGTGAAACCAGCATGGCTAACATTAATTATATTATTATTCCAACAACTATGGGGTATCGATGGAGGTAATTATATTTTCACTGAAAACTTGAAGCCATTGTCTTATGCTTTAAGTCAAATAGTTGCTGGTGGAGTTGCAAGAACTGGTACAGCAGCTGCTGTTACAGTAATTATGTTAATAGTACCAATCACAGTCTTTATTATCAATCAAACGAAGATGCTAGATACCATGGCGCATTCGGGATTGAAATAGTTGGGAGGTATATGATGAAGAAAATAATGTTCATTCTAATTTTATCAATCTTATTTCTCAATTTCACTATTATCTCTGTAGCTGCGGAGAGTTATAATTACAGCCCGTTAGGGGAAGTAATATATTCAGCTGAAGCAGTCAGTGTAGCTCATATCGTTGATTCATCTAATCTAAAGGATGAACTTAGTCAAGATGTCTCAATAAGTTTTGGTGCTTTGGTGGATGTTTTTGCACATAACGATAGAATTTATTTAGTTGATAAGACTAACAATCAAATTCATATTCTTAATGATAAATATGAATATGTTAATTCTTTTGGCAGCGATACTCTACTTAATCCAAACGGAGTATTTGTTACTGATGATTATATTTATGTAGCTGACACTGGAAATTATCGGATTGTTTTGTTTGATCACGATAATAATCTTTACTCTGAAATATTGGCACCTAGTGATCCAACTTTCAAACAAAGCCCAGATGATACCAATGGTTATGATTTTAAACCTTTAAAACTTACAGTCAACCGGACTGGAAGAATTTATGTAATAGCGGATCAAGTGTTTGAAGGTATCCTTGATTTCAATCCTGATGGCACTTTTTCAAGATATGTTGGTGCAAATTCTATTACTTTATCTTTATGGGACGCTTTTTGGTTAAAACTAACATCTGAAGAACAAAAAGCAGCACAAGGATATCGTCTAGCAACTACTTTTAAAAATTTAATGGTAGATAATGAAGGATATTTATATACTGTTTCTGATATTACTGAAGGTGAGAAGGTAATTAAGAAACTTAATTATAAAGGAATTGATGTGCTTTCAAGAAACGGATATATTCCACAAATTGGAGATTTAGTTATTGTACCTCAACAAGTTTCACTACCTGATGGCCCTTCAATCTTTTCTGATATTGACATCAATGATTTTGGAAATTACATGGTTTTAGATAGTACTAGAGGAAGAGTATTTACATATGACTTTGAAGGAAATCTTTTATACATCTTTGGAGAACTTGGAAATTTAACTGATAGTTCTAATAACTTAAGAGATAAGTTTATTCAACCAACAGCAATTAAGTATTTCAATGATAAAATCTTAGTTGTTGATTCTATGAACAAGAACCTAATTATATTTGAATATACAGAATTTGGTCGTTTGGTTAATCAAGCTACACAATATTATTATGATGGAGATTACGAACAAGCTAAAGATACTTGGGAAGAAGTATTGGTTTTAAATACTAATTACTATCTTGCTTACAAGGGTATTGCTAAAACTGAACTTAGAGAAGGAAATTATGAGAAAGCTATGGAGTATGCTAAACTTGGATTTGATGATGATACATATTCAAGTGCATATCAACCATATCGATATGAAAAAATTGCAGCTATATTTCCATATTTATTAGTTGTAATATTTGTAGTACTGATATATGGATTTGCTAAAAATGCTAAGAATGCAATTCGAAAAGCGAAGGAGGAAGACAAACTTGGTTAATTTAATGTCAAAATTTAAATCTTTCTTCACTCGTGATAATCTTAAATCAAAATTGAAAGCATTTTTTGAAGACTGTTTTAAAATGCCTATTAGGCTGATGATTTACCCACTCAGAGGTTATGAAGAATTTAAATATGAGAATAAATCAAAAAATTATGTATCGATATTCTATCTAATTATGATGATTATCGTACAAGTTATTGCTTTTAATGGAGATGGATTTTTAGTAAATAAAAACAATCCAAAAGATTTTAATTTGTTGATGACTGTTGCTTTAATTTTGTTTCCAGTTGCTATATTTGTTTTTGCTAATTGGGCAACAACAGCTTTAATGGATGGTAAAGGAAACATGAGTCAAATATTTAGAGTCATCACCTATTCATTCTTTCCGTATGTATGGATGAGTCTATTGGCATCAATTATTAGTAATTACATTACGGTAGATGAAATGGTGTTTTTCACAGCGCTTCGTACGGTAGGACTTGCTTTACTAGTTTATATGTTGTTTTTTGGAATGTTAGGAATTCACGAATATGGTTTGTTTAAAACCGTTTTAATGTTTGTATTTACAGTTGTAGCTATTGCTATAATTCTATTTATAATTTTGTTATTCTTTTCACTAATTCAACAGGTTTATGCTTTTGCAAAATCGCTGTATGATGAATTTGTTATGAGGTTTTTAGTATGGACAAGATAAATAATAACGAACAAATCATTTATTCAGCTTTACCGTTGAAGAAAAAGATAATAATAAATTTTAAAAATTGGTTTAATGAAAAAATTATTGGTTTTAAGTTCCCTTGGAAAAAGTTAATTGTATTATTGGTAATTGCTTTAATAGGAGTTGGACTATATATTGTAGTTAAAGTAAATGAATTACCTGCAATTCAAAATACTCCATATGATAAAACAAACTTTATGGATATTGAAAAATTAAAAGAAGAGTATGAAGATGATGTTATTCTCGAAAATGACACATTAAAATTTACTCTAGATACTAGCAATACCTTATTTACTTTAGAAGACAAACGGACAGGAGAACTATATACTTCAAATCCAGATACACGTAGTTCAAGGTTTTTGGATCCAATTAAAGTCTATTATGCTGGAAATTTAGGAAGTGTAGGGGAAATGAGCGTTTACTCTCAAGCTATAAATTTTGATGATTTCCTAGTACGCGTTGAAAATGATTATATTGAAGTAATGTATCTTATCGGTGGTAAAAAAGGTGTTGATGAAAATGATTTTACACT
>JBAYZV010000065.1:0-9560 GCA_041672325.1 Candidatus Izemoplasmatales bacterium | reverse complement strand
TGAATCAAAAATTGTTTCAAACATTATTATATTCCTCCTATTTTTTTTATGCTTCTGATGCCATTGAAATATTAACTGTTGTTAACATGAAAAATACAAACGCTTGGATTAACCCAAAGAAAATATCAAACACCGCATGAAGTAATACCCCAACAAAGATTCCCGCAATCCAATGTAAAGCTGCGTAAACCATGCCGGCAATTACTAATCCACTCATTAAATTTACAAACAAACGCAATCCCATAGAGAAAGGTGTAGAAAAATCGCCGATAATGTTTATTGGCAACATGATTGGAGCCATAGGTTTAACATACCCTAGTAATCCATCTAACTTTTTAAGTATACCTACATATTTTAACTCTGCAATTCTAATCGCAAAGAAAGTTAGTACCGAAAATGATAATGCAACACCTAAATTAGATAAAGGCGGTGTTAAGCCAAATAGTGAAACTGTATTAGCTAAAGCTAAAAAAACTATAATAGTAAATAAATATGGCGCAAAAAATCTAAATTTCTTGCCAGTTATGTAATCTTGAATAAACTTATTGAAGAAATCTACTATTATTATGCAAATAAGAATAAAACCTTTAGGTGTTTTATGTGGATCAAGTTTTTTTACCTTAATACCAACAATTATAAAAACAATTGATAAAATCCCTATTATTATTAAAGTTGATCTAATTTGAGGAGACAATGATTCAAACATTGTAAACTCAAGCATCTTCATCACCTTCTTTTTTCGCAAAAATCAAAGTAACAGGAATAGAAACTAAGCGATATGTTAACAAACCAGCAAATGTATAATACACATTCCAGTCAGAGTCGTTATGTGTGATGTATAAAATCACACCAAAAAAAGCTAGTTTCGCTACATATATCATTATTTGTCTAGATTTTATTAAATGAGGACTGTATTTATATAAATTCTTCATTATTCTGTAATTCAAAGAATTCATCAAGAGACAAGAAGCTACCCCCAATAAAAAACTTAAAACAAAATCAAAATTACCTGTTATAAAAAATATAACTAATGATACTATAATTGCATAAGGCCAAGAAAACAGAAAAATCTTGTCAATTAAATTAGTTTTTTTCATCCTCTTCTCCCTTGCTAATTGCTAATGCTCGCTTAATAAAATTTCTTAAACCAGCAAATATTCCCAAAACAATAAAAACGTAAACCAATATTTTTTTATCTTCAAAAATCAATATATCTAAATATTTTCCAATAAAACATCCAATAATCATAGCCACAAATGTTTCAACGAAGAATTGAATCATTAAATTAATTAAATAATAAGCTGACTTGCTTTTTTTTTGATTCATTTTCTTATTTTGTTCCAAAAAGCCGATCTCCACAATCACCTAGACCAGGAACAATATATCCTACTTCATTTAAACCTTGGTCAATTGAAACCATATAAATATCAACATCAGGATGTTTCTTTTGAAGAGCTTCTACACCTTCTGGACATCCTACGATACCAACATATCTAATATCTCTAGCTCCTGCTTTTTTCACACGGTCAATTGCAGCAATAACAGACCCGCCTGTCGCAAGCATTGGATCAACAACTAAAACCGTTGCTGAAGCTATTTCCTTAGGAAATTTCGAATAATACTCATGAGGTGTCAAAGTTTTTTCATCACGATAAAGTCCTACATGTCCAACTTTAGCAGTAGGAATAACTCTTTGAATACCTTCAACCATAGCTAAACCCGCTCTTAATATTGGAACAATAACTACTTCTTTAGCTAATACTTTAGCTTTGGTTATTGATATAGGTGTCTCAATCTCAACTTCCCTGATTTCTAAATCTCGAGTAACTTCATAAGTCACAAGTGTCCCTATTTCATTAACATTTTCTCTAAATGTTTTTGTATCAGTATTTTTATCGCGAATAATGCTCATTTTATGTTGAATTAATGGGTGATCAAAAACAACAACTTTACTCATTTTCATCCTCGAACTTTCCAATTTTTTCTACTCTAGCAATATGTCTTTGTTCTGTAGAGATTTTTGTAGTCATAAATATTTCCAAAAATTCTATTACTTCAGATATTGTATTAACTCTCGATCCAAAGGTTATTACGTTAGCGTGGTTATGTGTTTTTGATGACTCAGCTGTAAACTTTGTTGACACAACCGCGGCTCTAACACCTTTAACTTTGTTAGCTGCAATACTCATTCCAATTCCTGTACCACAAACTAAAATACCAAATTCTGCTTTTTCCATGCTCACAGCTTTCGCAACTAGCACAGCAAAATCTGGATAATCTGTAGCTTCATCAGTATTCGTGCCAAAATCCATGATTTCATGTCCTTTTTCCTGTAGGTAATCTACAAGAGCTTTTTTATACTCATAACCTGCATGATCAGCTCCAATAGCTATTCTCATTTTCACCACTCCTTTACTTGAATCTATATCAAAACAATTATAACAAAATTATGCACCAATTACAATTATTTTTAATTAACAAAAAAACGAAATCTAGCCTTTAAATTAATCAATAAAAACCGGTCCATTTCGCAAGGTTTTTTTATTGATTGTATCGTAAACTGTTGATGCATCGGAACATAAGTCTCCTCCATCTATTACGTAATCAACTAAATCTTCATATTTCAGAACATCTTTAAAAAGTAAAATTGGTGGTTCTGTACTCAAATTTAAACTTGTCACTACCATCGGACCATATTTTTTTAAAATGCTTAAGCTTATCTCATGATTTGGTATTCTTACTCCAACTGTATTCCTTCCAGCAGTAATCAAGTCGTTAATTTTATTATTCTTAGGTAAAATTAAAGTTAACTTCCCTGGCCAATGTTTTATCCAGTTTGTTTCTAGGTTTGTATTTTCTGCAATTAAACTTCTAACTGTAGGAATATCACTACATAAAATAGCCATCGGTTTTGAATAATCTCTTTGTTTAATTTCATAAATCTTTTTGATAGCTTCTAAATCATTGAATAAACAACCAATACCATAAACTGTATCGGTAGGAAAAATAATTATTTTATTGGTTAAATCCATCTCTAAAAAATTACTTTTATTCAAAATCATAACTCTACCCTCTTATTAATCTCATTATATCTAGTGGATTCTCAACAATCACATCTGAACCTGCCTGTAATAACTCTTCTTTTTTTCTGAACCCCCATAAAACTCCAACACTTAAAAACCCAGCATTTTTAGAAGTCTGAATATCTATTTCTGTGTCACCTACATATATAACTTCTTCAGGTTTTACGCCAAGTGAAGAGATTAAATCAAACGCAGATGATGGATCTGGTTTTGGTGAAAACTCTTCTTTTTTACCGTAAATCAAATCAAAAGTCCCAGCTTTAAAATAATAGTTTATCACGTCAAGAGTCTGGGTGTGAGGTTTATTTGATAGAACATTAACTGAAATATTCTCACTTTTTAACTCATTAATTAAATCAAGAATTCCATCATATACTTTCGTATTTATTTTAGACTGTTTGGCGTACACTTCATAATAACCTTCCTTTAATATAGGAAACATATTATCAGGAATCTTAGATGTTCTCATTACTCTTTGAATAAGAATATCAACTCCACTGCCCACAAAGTATTTATATTCTTCGACTGAGTATTCTGGATAACCATTAATTCTCATCACTTGGTTCATTGTTTCTTGAATATCTTTGATAGTGTCAAGTAAAGTTCCATCAAGATCAAATATCATCGTGTTATATTTCATCAAATCCCTCCAATATAATTTGTGTAACCAAACTGTCTTTAACAGGTTTATAGGTTTTTCTATGTATTTTACATGGCCCATAAATCCTTAAATTTTCTAAATGTACTGTAGTTGGATAACCTTTATGTCGTTCAAACCCATATTCAGGATAGATAAAAGCAAGTTTTTCCATTATCTCATCGCGCTTTACTTTAGCAATTATTGAAGCTGCAGCTATCGAAGCGGATAAACTATCACCTTTAATAATTGCTTGAAAAGGTAAATCTTGTTCTAACAAGGGCATTGCATCAGATAAAATATATTCAGCTTTTACCTTCAAGTAACTAATAGCTCTTAACATTGCTAATTTAGAAGCTTGATAGATATTTATTTGATCAATTACTTCTTCATTAACATACCCATAAGCGTAAGCAATAGCTTTTTCTTTAATTTCTTTTTCTAACTTAAGTCTCTTTTTTTCTGAAAGTTGTTTACTATCATTTAGCCCATCTATTTTTACATTCGGTTTTAATATTACAGCAGCTGCTAATACCCCAGCTGCCAAAGGTCCTCTTCCCACTTCATCGACACCAGCAATGTACTTATATCCATTTTCAAGTAACTTAACTTCAAAACTATACATTTTCTTCAGTTCTTTCAAAACTCATTCGACCTAAAAGACCATTTCGCAAATCATATAAGAACAAATTGAAAACTCTATCATAATCAATTTCTCCACCACTAACTAAACAACCTCTTTTCTTACCAATTTCATTAAGAATATCTAAATTTGTTTCGAGACTACTAAGATTAATGTTATATCGTTTTTCAAGATTGAACGGATAATGTTCTTTTAAATAATCAATTCCAAAAAGAGTAACATCATCGATTGGTAAAATACTGTCTTTTATTGACCCTAAAAGAGCTAGCTTAAATCCAGTAAAATCGTCATCAAATTTTGGCCATAATACACCAGGATTATCATACACTCTTAAGTTATCTCCGGCATTTAAAAAACTTTGGTTTTTAGTAACTCCTGGAAGATTTCCTGTTTTTGTTTTATTCTTTTTAGCTAAATTATTAATAAACTGAGATTTACCTACATTCGGAATTCCCAATACCATTGCGTTAAATGGTCTAGACTTCATTCCTTTGTTTTCTTCTTTGACGATTAAATCATTTAAGATGTCTTTAGTTTTCTGATAGATTAATTTTTCTAAATTATCAGTTAAAGAATTAATCTCGATAGCAGTAATCCCAAGATTTTGATAATACTCAATCCATTTACTTGTAACTTTAGGGTCTGCTAAATCATCTTTATTTAAAAGAACTAACTTCGGTTTGTTCTTAATAATCTCATTTAACATTGGGTTAGAAGAAGAAAGCGGAATTCTTGCATCCACCAGTTCATAAACTATATCTACTACTTTTAGTTTTTCTTCAATCAATCTTCTAGCCTTGGCCATATGGCCAGGGAACCATTGTATTTGTTTCATGTTTTCACATCCAATATTTATTTAATCACAATCTTTATTTGATAAATTATGTACGACTTTACCCAAAATTTTATCTGAAGAAAATAATCCAATTGACCTAGAATCATAAGAATTACTGCGGTTATCTCCTAAAAAGTAATATTGTCCTTCAGGGATTATTAAATTATATTCAATTAAAAAATGGGGTATATAACTTTCTACTAAAACATCATTTATATAGATTCCAGTATCATTGACCACTAACTTATCTCCTGGCATGCCAACTAATCTTTTGATTAAATAGCTTTCTTCGTATTCAATTATCAACACATCATTATTTTCGATTTTACTATTATAGATAATTACTACCGTGTCATGCTCACAAAAATTTGGTTGCATTGATTCCCCATCCACTTGTCCAAGAGTAAGAAAAAAACCATTCACAATAATAACAATAAATAAAAATATAGGCACTACACTGAAAAAATCTGCAATACCATGTATTCTCTTTAAAACTTGGTGATTTGTACGATACTTCTTGTTCATATAAATAAATAGATAAATAAGATAAACTATAAGTGCAATTAGTATTATCGTATAAAAAACAGTTGAAAACACCTCTGTTATTAACAGATTCGGGATGTTTTCTTGAGAACGATTTAAGTTAAACATAAAAAGCCTATTACTTTGAAACACTAAAAAGAAAACTAAATCCGCAAGAAAAAACAAGAAAAAACCGATGAGTAAGAATGGTGATTTATTCATCAGTTTTTGTTGTTCTTCAATAATCTTATTTGCTTCTGGATCCATTAATTATCTAACCCCTCAAATATATTACTTAATCCAGAATACTCCATTAGAACCGTTCTTGGTTTGGTACCAACATTTTCCGAAACTATTCCAAATTTTTCTAAAGAATTAACTATTTGGGTCGCTCTATTAAACCCTATCCCAAAGACTTGAGTTATTTTGTTTAACGAACATTTACCTTCTTCAACAACATACGTAGCTACATCTTTAAATAATTCATCAATCTGATCTAAACTATCTCCAGTATTCATTTGAACAACTAAAGCTTCATGAGTAAACATGTATTCAGGTTCTCTTTGCTCTTTAATAAAATCTGTAATTGTTTCGATTTCTTCAGGGGACAGATACGCCCCTTGTAAACGGCGTGCCATTCCATTTTCAGAAAATAACATATCACCTTTACCTAAAAGTTTTTCAGCACCAGTCATGTCTAATACTACAGATGAATCAGTTGATGATGGAACTCTAAAAGCAAACCTAGTTGGAATATTAGCTTTAATAGCTCCCTTTAATATATCTGCAGATGGCCTTTGTGTAGCAAGAAGCAAGTGAATTCCAACTGCTCTTGATTTTTGAGTAAGTTTTAAAATACTTTCTTCTATTTCAGCTCCACCACTTAGTAAAAGATCTGATGCTTCTTCTATAATAACAACTATTCTTGGCATTTTTACAAAATTAGGCAAATCACTACGGCGGGTGTAATAATCAACAACATTCACAGCTTTAAAACGTTTAAGGGTATCGTATCTAGACTCCATTTCCCTTACCATCCATTTTAAGGATTCGTTAGCCACATTAGTTTCATCAATTATTGGTGTAACTAAATGTGGTAAATCTGAGAACTGTTGCAAATCAACTTTTTTAGGATCAATCAACATCAATTTTACTTCATCAGGCTTATTTCTTGCGATTAATGATACTATAATCGAAGCAATTGCTACAGATTTACCAGATTGGGTAGATCCAGCAACAAGCCCATGAGGCATTGATTCAATTGAAGTGTACACTGGTAAAGCATCAATATCCAAGCCAATCGCTAATAATAAAGGGTCTTTGGATTTTAAAAACTTAGGATTATCAACTACATCTCCAAAGAATACTGATTCACGAATTCGATTAGGAACTTCAATCCCAATAGTATTTTTCCCCGGAATAGGAGCTTCTATTCTAATCGAATAAGCAGACAGACTCATTTGTATGTTATCGGAAATAGAAGTGATCTTTTTAGTCGGAACTCCAGAAGCAAGGGAAACTTCGTATCTTGTTACCGTTGGTCCCATAGTGTAATTTGTAATTGAACCATCAATACCAAACGAAACCATAGTTTCGTTAATTACATCAATGTTTTCTTTGACCCATGTAGGTTCAACATCTGATTTAACCTCGCTTTTTTTAAACAAGTGAACAGGTGGCAACACATACTCTTTTAAATCTCTTTGTTCATATTGGATAATTGGCTTTTGATGTTTTGTTTCCAAATTATTAGGTTTATACTCTTCATACACAAAATCATCAGAAAAACCTATTTCTGGTTCTTCTTTAATAATTTCATCTTCTTTAAAAATCACATCTTCAAAACTTTCTTCTTCTGGTGGTATTTGGGTAAATTTATTTTGATTACTAAATAACCCTTCCTCAACTAAATCATTTAATACTTCATCTTCAAGATTGTCACTTGTTGGGGAAGACTTGTAAGTATTAGCTTTTTCAAAAAACTCATCAACTGGAACTGTTTCAATTGAGCGATGAGCTTCAATAATTTCTTCGGAACTAAACTCTGGCTTAGCAGGCCTTTTTGCGTGTAAATCGTCAGCGGTTAAACCTTCCTCAGAAAAAGCTTTTTTGTGTGTCCTATTATCAATAGAAACAAATTCATAGTAAGAACTACCAAAACGTTTCTGGGCTTCTTCTTTTGTTAACTTTTTTTCTTTTCTAAAAATATCATATTTTTTATCAATATCTCCAGACCCAGTTCGATCATTAGGGATATTAATGACTTGTTTATTTTCTATTCCGTATGGAGAAATGAAAGTATTGCTCATGTTCTTTTTGTCTTCTATTGTTCTAATCTCAGGAATAAAAAAGGCGCGATTATCTTTAGTTCTAGAAGACTTAGGAACTATTCTTTCCGGTTTTTCCTTTTTCTTAAAAAACATACTTATTCCTCCTCGATTTCAAACATATCATCAAATATTTGTTCAGCTTCTTGGTTTTCCAATTCATCATGTATAAACACGCTCTTGCTATAAACATTGTTGGTTTCCTCACCAACAATTGAAATGATTAGCTTACACACTTCTTTAGTTACTAACAGAGTTGAAGGTTTAATTGCTAGCCTTCTAAACCAATATATTGGATTAGCATAGTTCAACACAACTTTACTAGCAGTTAAGAATTTAGATATTTTAAGTTTTCTATTCAATTTCATAAGTTTTGAATTATCAATTGCTTTTTTCTTATTAAGAATATCTATAATTGTCGAGATTTTGTATCCTTTAAAGTGTTTTAACAGTTTACCATTAACTAATTTTTCTATTCTTGTTGTAATATAATGGTTTAATTCAAGTAATTCCTCGATTGAAATCTCATACATTGGATATTTTGCTTTTGGATAATAATATCGAGCAATTTCTTCTGCCAATTCTAAACTCAACTCAAGAGCCACGTGAAAATAAGCGTTATCAGTTAACTTAACTGTTTCTACTAATTGTCTCTGCTTAGACTCAATCATCTGAAAGACTTCTTTTTTTTCAATCATTTCTGGTAGAGATAAAAGTCTTTTTCTTTGTTTACTTCTTGATCTTGTGCTAATTACAAAAGTGATAAATAAACCTAACAGAATAAAACCGGTTAATATTCCTAGTAAAAAGTTACTTACATCTCGAAATGATATAACTAAAAGGGATGAAATTATTGGTTGCGAGCTTATGAATATACACATAGAATTCCTCTCCTTTATTAAATAAATTATAACGTAAAAGCTAATAATAATCAATGTATATAATTAATTGCATAATTATATTAACTATGAGATAATACTTTTGATAATTAATAATTTCGAAGGAGAACACTCTTTTTATGAAAAAATATTTAATCGCTCTTGATCTTGATGGTACTATTCTTTATGATTTTGACTCTCTGTCGGAATCATTATGTGACTTTATGAAAGAAGTTCAAAAAGACGGACACAAAATTGTTATTGCAACAGGAAGACCATATCGAAGTTCAAAGTTTGTTTATGACCGGTTCAATCTTGACACACCAATCATAAATTATAACGGCGGCTTAATAACACATCCAAAAGACGAATCTTTTAAACGCGTAAATTACACAGTGAAAAAAGACGTGATATTTGATATTTTCGATAATAATGTCGACCATATTCGCAATGCTTTCTGCGAAGTAAGAGATGCCATTTATGTTCACCAGGAAGAAAAAGCAATTGAGCCTTTACTGCACGTAAAAGGTGCTACAAAAATAGCTTTCGGCAAATTTAAAGACACTTTAGAGAAAGATCCTAATGGAGCTATAATAATTGGAAAGCAAGGCCGAGGAAAAATAATCAAAGAGTAT
>JBAYZV010000064.1:0-9666 GCA_041672325.1 Candidatus Izemoplasmatales bacterium | reverse complement strand
TTCTATCTGGTGTTCATAATTTGGATTAGCTATATCAATAACGTGTAATATTAACGATGATTCATTTATTTCTTCCAAAGTAGATTTGAACGCTTCGATTAAATCATGTGGAAGTTTTCTGATAAACCCAACAGTATCTGTTAAAAGAAAATTATTATTATTTTCTAAACTAACTTTTCTTGTCTTTGTTTCTAGTGTTGCAAAAAGCATATCTTCGCTAAAAGCAGAAGGTTTATCGTTATTATTAGAGAATTCAACAATAGCATTCATTAAAGAAGATTTTCCAGAGTTTGTGTATCCTGCTAAAGCGACAGTTTTTATAACGTTATTATTTCTTTTTTCTCTTTGAGTTCTTCTTACTTTTACTAGTTCTTTTAATTCATTCTTCAATCGAACGCTTTTGTCTTTTAATACTCTTCGATCTAATTCAAGTTGTTGCTCTCCGGGTCCTTTAGACCCTGTTCCTGATTTTTGTCTAGATAATGAACTATACATGCCAACGACTCTTGGTAACATATATTGTGATTGCGCTAATTCAACTTGAAGCATTGCTTCTTTTGTTTTAGCTCTTCGTGCAAAAATATCGAGAATTAATACAGTTCTGTCAATGACTTTTGTTTCTAGTTTTTGTTCCAAGTTTCTAATATGACTAGGACTAAGTTCATCATTAAAAATAGCAACATTTGCATCGTATAATGTAATCAATTCCTTTAACTCATCAACTTTTCCTTCACCTAAATAATAATTAGACGTAGGAGCGTCTCTTTTTTGTACTAATGTACTGCAGACTTCAATATTACATGCATCGGCTAGATTGGCTAGTTCTTCCATTGTTTCAAGAAAGAATTCATCATTACCAAAATTTAAGCCAACTAAAATTGCTTTTTCCATAATTCACCTCTACGTTATTATACATAAATAGACCTTTATTTGCAATTAAACTTGTAATTATTGCTGTATAATGCGCTAGAATTATGATATAATATCAAATTATCAATAATGTGTTAGATTAGGAGTGAAAATGGCTAGTATAAAGATTAAAATATTTAAATTGCAAGAATTGTTTAGAGACTATTTTTCGTCTTGCTTTTCAAGCCGAAAGAAGACCTTTAAGTTTATAGCTTTGTTAATATTTACCACTTTATTTTTGATGCAGTCGTTTATTATTTTGTTTAATAATAGTTTTTATAATAATTTTTCAGATGATATTCTACAGTATTATACTATTATTATTGACTTTGTCGCATCAATAAAAGATGGATCTATATCATTTTTTAATCTAAATAATTATTTTGGGGCTTCATTTTTCTCAGATATTTATTATATACCACTAGATATATTCACCTTCATTACTTTTGGATTAAGTTATATAATGCCTACTGAGATTGCGTATTCAATTACAGAAATGATTAAAATATTTATAGGTGTTATGGCGTTAGCTTATTATTTTAATCTAAAAGGAATGAAGAACAGAACCATTTTTTGGATGAGTATTTTTTATTTTGTTAGTGGTGGCATGGTTAGTTTTATGGCTTTCCCCGCTTTTTTATCCATATTCTTTTATGCACCATTAGCGTTAATTGTTATTCACTTCTTTTTTATTAAAAAACGTTGGATGGTTCCTCTTTTCGCCTTTATAGTAGTAATGTATGATTTTTATCTAGCTTATATGTTATTGGCATTTACGTCTTTTGCCTTTTTAATTGAATATTTTAAATATGAAAAATTCAAGTTTTTCTCTCTCTTAAAAGAAGGGATATTATTTTTAGGTTCTCTGATTTTAGGAGTATTGATGGCTTCTGTTATATTACTACCATCAATAACTTTTATATTAGAGGAAACATATCGGGCTCAGGCTAGCTTTAATGCTTGGATAGTAAATATTGGATCATATGAATTAAAATTATTCCAACCAAATATTTACATTAGATATCTCGCAAAAATTTTCGCGGAACAAAGACCGGTTGGGTTTTATGGGTTTGAAAATGACTATGGATTAGAGCATATATCTTTATATATTACAATCTTTGGGTTTGTATATATGAGTTACATTTTCTTTATGAAAGATAAGATAAGTAGAGTCTATAAAATTAGTTTTATTATAGCTATTATTTTTATGTTCTTTCCAATATTTTCATATCTATTTTCAGGGACCCTTGATAAACCATATACAAGATGGATAAATTTACTTCCAATACTACAAATTACAGCTTTAGCTCATGTTTTTAATGAGAAAGGGTTTGAAAAAGTTAAGATGAAATATCTAACTATTATTATATCATTCTTGTTATTGTTATCTGGTTTCTTAGTTTACTATTACATTAAAAAATTACAAATAGATGTTCATTACGCTGGCAGAGAAGCAATGACAGCGGATACTGTTTTAATAGGTGTTTCGGCAATATATCTAATTATTTTGTTAGTGTTTGGTTGGTTAAAAAAATATACTGTTATAAAATGGTTTATCTGGATAGAAGTTGTTGTTGCTGTTGGATATATTTATTCTGGTCCTTTAGCATTTAGCAACAAGATAGATACATTTGATACTATGCATGAAATCAATCATTTTTTGAAAGATAATTTAGAACAAGATGAATTCTATCGAGTTTATGTTGATATTAGCAGATTTAAAGTCGAAGATACTAACTTTAACAGAATGACTGTTTTTCCTACAAATACAACAATCTTTCACTCATGGACTGATTCTGAAACTAATGCAATTAGTAAAATGATTTTTAATAGTAATGAGTATCAGTCAAAAAGCAGAATGAACTATTTTGGTTATTATATCAATCATTTTTTAGGATATAAGTATATACTGGTTGATAATGATTATCAATATAACTTTGGTCAAGAATATTTCACGTTGATTTCTTCTGATGGGATATTCAGTTTATATGAAATGAATTATTCTTCAAATTTTAGGGTTTTTGATACATACTTCAATTCTGATGATTCCGATTTGATCGATAATAATGCTTTAAAGGATTTAAGTTCTTCTTTGATAAAACAAAAAGCGTTTTTGATGGCAGCTATTATTGACGCTGATAAAGAGTATGATATGAGTCAATATGACTTGAATTATTTAGATAGCCCTTATGATCAAGCATTAAAATCCTTATCACCATATAGAACTATATCAGGAGTTACGGAAATAACTACAGGATTTGATGAATTTGGAAATCAAGACAACATTGAGAGAGAGTTCTATTTATATGACGAGGAAACTATTGATATAATTTTTGATACTGGGGCTTTGTATATTAAATTTTTAAGCAGCACCAATTCAATTTCAGATTTAGAAAAATATAGTGTTTTTATGGAATTTGAAAATGGAAACAGGCAATTATGTCAAATTTATGATTTAAATGATGGCGAAAACGAGTATAATATACCTTATCAAATTAAATGTGAATTTTGGTCTAGACCAGTAAAAATATATATTGAAAAAAACGATAATTTGCCCATTGCACCTGTTTTAAAAGTTAGAGCTGAAAACGCTATTGATAGTGCGGCTTATTTAGAATATGATTTATCTCAGTTAAATCTAGCGAATGAACAAGGACATATTTTATTTGATATGAGTCTCGATAAAGCTTTTGAGCGAGTATTTGTAGTTGATGAATTTGGGGATTCTTATGAGTGTTTAGATGGATATTATTATTATAATACAAAACCAAATAAAATATATTTATATAAAACAAGTGGAATGTATGATTATTCAGATTTATTTAATTTGAGATTAAGATATATAATAGAAGAGTCAATAAATGTGGATGAACTTTTATCTCAAGATCAGTTTCTAGATAAACAACTAATTATAAAAGACAGTAGAATTGAATTGAAATATAAGAACGTTAAAGCTACTGATAAAGATCAAATAGTAGTTATTCCTATAGCTTACTCTGACGATTGGAAATTCACATCTAGTAATGAATATGATACAATAAGTGTAAGTGGTGGATTTTTAGGAATTATTATCCCTAAAGGGACAATAGACATAGATATTAATATGACGTTTATGCCAAAAAATTTAGATCTTGGTGTGTATGTAACATTAGGTGCTACAGCTATTTATTTATTAGTTTTCGTAACACCAATACTTATTAAAAAGAAAAAAAGAGGACTATGATTATGAAAAAAGCAAGATTAATTGTTCCTGCTTATAATGAAGAAGAAAATATTTCATTATTTTATGAGGAAGCGACAAAATACTTAAAATATGATGATATAGAATTTGATATCTTATTTATAAATGATGGTTCAAAGGATAATACTTTATTAGAAATTAAGAAATTAGTTAAGAAAGATAACTCAGTTAAATATATCTCACTTTCAAGAAATTTCGGGAAAGAACCAGCTATGCATGCGGGACTTGAAAGTTCAAAAGACAAAGATTTTATTATAATAATTGATTGTGATTTACAACAACCACCTTCTTTAATTAAAGAAATGATACAGTACTATAGAGAAGGTTATAAAATAATTTATACAAAAAGTAAATCTCGTAAGGGAGAACCAAAGCTTAGAGCATTATTTGCTAATCTTTTTTATAAAGTATATAACGCATATACTGAAAGGCCATTAGATAATGGCGCAAAAGATTTTCAATTAATGGATAAAATAGTAGTTGATGCTTTTTTGAAAATTAAAGATAATAATCGTTTTATAAAAGGTATATTCTCATGGGTTGGCTATCCTAGAAAATGTATCGAATATGATTTTATACCAAGAAATCATGGCAAAAGTTCTTGGAGTTTTAAGTCCTTGGTCAAATATGCTTTTAATGGAATGAATCAATTTTCAACAATTTTACTAATTTTACCTGTAATGTTTTTCTTTCTTGGATTAGCGCTAGTAGTTCTAGATTTAGTTCTCTATTTTACAAATATTTTTAGTTTAACAACACTAATATTAGGACTTCACATGGCTTTAATGGTTTTATTGATTAGTATTTTTTCGTATATTGTGATATATCTTTTATACTCTAATCGTAAGCAAATTATGAATCGTCCAATTTACTTGGTAGAAGAAACATCGGAGGATATTTATCTTGGCTAAAATTTGGAAATTCATGAGGTTAAATTTTTTCACGAAAAAGTTCTTAACGTTTGGAATAATTGGCGTTTTAAATACATTTATCCATCTTTTGGTTTATACTTCAATTTATGATGAAAATAGTACAAAATTTCTAGCTGGTGCTTTTTTCTCTAATGCAATTGCTTTTATTGTAGCTTCAGTATTTTCGTATTTTGCAAATGCATATTTTACGTTTAAGCCAAAAAACAAATCAACTATGCAATTCTCGGCTGTAATACTAGTGTTTTTAACTAGACTTATTATTAGTAGTTTGTTAGCTGAATTATTTGATTATATTGTAATTAATTGGATAGGTATTGATTACTCAGTTTATCCTATTGCTAAATCAATAGCGCCATTCATCGCTTCTGCTTTGTTAATTCCAATAGCATATTTTGCACTTGATGCAGTATTTAAGAAAACTGATATTGAAAAATAGTATTTATTTTAATTTTGTTTTGGTTTATAATCTAAATATGGGAGTTAAACTATGAGTAATTTTGGTTTGTTAATTATAATTACATATTTATATGCTGTTTTTGTTCTTTTATTAGAGGCAAAAGTTACGTTTGTTAAAGCTCGAATATCAAAAATGATTTTTTTGGTATTTGCTGCATTAAGTTTGTACTATTTAATAGCTGAAGAAATACCTGGTTTGTATCTTTGGTTAAGAATTTTAATATATATACCGGTTATATATTTTTTACTTGCTACTTTCCCAGAGGATTTAGTGAAGATTATCAAAAAAAGTGGTATTAAATCCTCTAAAGATAAGGCTATGTCTGTAAATAATGATTTAGCTGATCAATTATATGATACTGTTGATTTTTTGTCTAAACATAAAGTTGGAGCTTTAATTACTGTTGAAAGAAATGTAGACCTATCAAAAATCATTAATAAATCTTTAATATTGAATGCAGATGTTTCTAAGGAACTATTAACTGCAATTTTCATTACAACTACACCTCTTCATGATGGGGCTGTAATAATTAGAGGCAATAAGATTCTTTGCGCTAAAGCATATTATCCTTCTACTAAACGAACCGACTTACCTATGCATTATGGAACTAGACATAGAGCTGCTATAGGTATTAGTGAACAAAGTGACGCCTTTACTATTGTAGTTTCAGAGGAAACTGGGTATGTGAGTGTTACTGTAAACAAAGAAATAGAGTTTAATATTAGTCGAGAGACGCTAAATTTATATTTTGAGAAATTTTTAAGAATTCAATAAAGCGCTCATCTATAAAGACTAGCGCTTTATTTTTTCGTACATAGAAATATAATACCATTTATGATATAATTTGACTTAATACTAAAGGTGGTGAAATCTTGAGGGAGTATGATTGTATAGTTATTGGACAAGACTTGTATGCTTTGACTGTAGCTTTATACTTATCGCGAAAGATGAGAAAAGTATTAGTCATTCAAGATCCTACTAAAATTAATGGCGAATTTGAAAAGATAAACATCAAATCAGAAGATAAAAACTACAAATTCAAATATAACCGAAAAAATATAGTTTCTGGATTAGACAAATCCGGACTTTTGTTTATGTATTTAGATAGTTTAGGGCTTGAAAAGTCATTAGAGTATGAAGAAATCACTAATTGTGTAGTCGTTGATGAAAAAGGTGATTCTAGAAGTCATTCACCTTTACTTGACGGCTTTAAAATATACTTAATAAGATACTATCCAAAACATATAAAAGAAATAGAACTATTCTTTGAAGACCTTCAACGCCATTATTTAAATTATCAAAAACAACATATAAATATGTTGCAAAACGACGATTATACATTGACATCTTTGATGATAGAGTGGGGAGATCAGTCTTTAGGAGAGTTACTGAAGAAGTATTTTACTAATGATGAATTAATACTTGAGTTCACGATAAATAATTTTATAAGTGGTCTGCCTATCGATGAGATTAACGCTTACAGTTTTTTTGTTAATTATTTTATTGGTTTAAAAAACGGATTTTACCTTTTGAAAAATTCTTATAAAGAAATTTATGATCAATGTATAGAAAAATTAAATTTAGTTAATCCTAATGCAATTATCAATACTACTGTGAGTGAATATGTTTTCGATAAAAAAGGAAAACTTGAAGGAATTGTTGATGGAAATAAGAATCTTATTTATGCAAAGTATTTTTTCGTTAGTTCTAATCCGTTAGAATTCTATAGCAAGAATTTTGATAATGTTGATAAAGAGATTAAAACATTAAGCTCTTATTATCCAAATATCGGAAATAAAACAAGGATTAATACTCTTTATTTAGTATTAAACAATAAACTAAATGATATCGGTATAAGTGATTTGATTTATAATTTAAAAAATAGTATAGAAGATGATATAAGATTAACAAGAGTGTATAATTATAGTAAAGATATAAATCAAGACCAAAGAAGAAAAGAAGGGCTATTATGCGTTGATTTTGTATATAAAGAATCGACAACAATTACTAAAGAAAAGGTAATAGATAAATTAGTAAATTATTTTCCTAAAATTAAAAAATTTGTTGTAAATAGTAAATTAGGGAAAGAAGATTCACATTTAACTATGTTACGTGATGAAAAACTAAGAAAAAACTTATCAATTAACGAATTGATAGATGTTGAGTCTTTAGAACACATTCAAGTATTTGATAATTTATTTGTTGGCGGAGATTTTATTAGACCAGAAGCTGGATTTTATGGTGTTATTAATCAAGGAATTGTTTTTGCGGATAAAATAGAAGATAAACTTTATTATGGTGATAGTAAAGATGAGTTTGAATATTTCTCAAATGATGAGATTATGATGATGATTAGGCATAATTATCAACCACAACATTTTGGAAATAAAGAAATACACATTAATTTTAATATAGGTAAAAGTTCATATTTCATTCGTACAAAAGGCAAAAACATTGTATTGCATCATGGCAAACATAGCCAAGCGGATTTATCAATTTATACTACAAATGATAAATTAAGCAATTTGCTCTTAAAAAAATCAAGTTTTAATCAAATTTTAGATTCGGGATTTTTAAAATATCGCGGTGACATTGATTTATTGTTTTTGACAGTCAAAGCGTTTCAATTAGATGATTATCAGAAATATAGTCCGGAAGATTATCTGACTTCAAAGATTAAGTTTTTAGGTGTTAAGTTATTTTTTGCACACATGATTATTTATTCTGTAGCAGCTTTTTTAAGCAATTACTATTTGAATATATATATATTTCCAATAGCTTTTATTTTAAGTGCAATAGTTTCAATTATTAAGCTAAAAGCCTTTGAGTCAGTGAATGTGTTTGAAATAATCTTTAATTTAGGGCTTTTAGTGGCTAGTATACTTTCGTTATTTGTTAGAGAGTTCAATCAACTATTTTCAGATGATATTTTCTTAGGATTTATAATTGTTTTATTGTTTGTTTCTGTTTTTGCTAACCATCCAGTTTTGTATTCTTATCACCAATTTGATATGAATATTGATTATAGAAATACAAAATTGTTTAAAATCATAACTAGCGGAATTACTTTTATCTGGGGATTCATTTTCTTAGTAATCCTTGGTGGTACATATTTGGTTGGAAATGATTATCTTTCATTGTTTTATAGTTTTCTATTTTTTGGTATTCTACTAACTTACTTTTATCCAATAATATATGTTCGTACCAGTATAAAAAAATAGCGGGAGAAAACCATGGATATTTATCTTTATTATATTTCAATAGGATTAATAGTTTTATTATTTCTGTTCAGTACAATTTTATATAAAAAGCTTAGTATTTTGAAATTAGTTACTTTGATTATCACAATTATAATCATCGTAATTGTTCAATTTTTTTCAGATGGGTTTGAATTCATAAAAAGAATAAATGCAGATGAATACTTACCTTATTACTTATATTTAGTAGTAATAGTTTTTGCGATTACTTTTAAAAACAAAATAAAAATCACTCAAAATTTGACAGATTACGATTTTTTCGAATTAGAGAAAGAACTCGAAAAGGTAAGAGATGTATCGGAATTATTGAGAAAAAGATTTATTTATACTATTGGGCTACTAAATGAAGGCTTAATATTTTATGAAGAAACTAGAGAAGATCTATTTTTGACTGATGAAATATTATCAATTATAAAATCAAATAAAGCACAAATGAGTTTAGATGAATACATTACTTACTTACATGAAGAAGATAGAGCTTCTTATATCCAGGCGATTAAAAAAATTGGTAAGAAAATACCTGATTTTATCCAGAAATACAGGTTAAAGATAGGGTCATCATACACTTGGGTTGAAGAGAAAAGCCGATTATTTACTCATAAAAATCAAGATTACGTGATTTCTGTTATAAAGAAAATAGATATTAAGCTATTTCCTGAAACTTCAATTCAAATCGTGGATTCACTTCCAAATGAAGATGATTTGACAAATCAAATCTCATATTTGCGAAAAGAAAAGAAAACATTTTATTTAGCGATGATGCATTTAACTAATGTACCAGATATTAATAAACGATTTGGTCGAGATGTTGGTAATTTGATGATTGCAGAATACATTAAACAAATGCGTTTCCACTTTGCTAGAGAAAAT
>JBAYZV010000063.1:0-9700 GCA_041672325.1 Candidatus Izemoplasmatales bacterium | reverse complement strand
CAATTAGGAGCCAGTGAAGTTATGGTTGACTGGACTGGTTTAGTAGATTTCTATAAAAAATGTGGGTTTGAAAAAATATATAAAACATATATTATTTATAGTATAAAGGTAGGTAGTGAATATGAAGAATAGACCGATTTACAAGATTATTGAACAGGATTTAAGAATAGCAATACTTGAAGGAAGATTAAAACAAGGTGATATGATTCCTTCTGAAACAGAGTTGTGTGCTAAGTATGATGTCGCGAGAATGACAGTTAGACAAGCTATTAACAATTTATTAGTTGATGGTTATATATATCGTCATAAAGGTCGTGGTACATTTGTTACTTTTAATAAAAAGGAAATCAAGAAACAAGATTCTAGTTCTTTCCTTTCCTTTACTAATGAAATGAAATTATTGGATTCACCAGTAAGCACTACATTACTAAATATTCAAAAAACAACAGCTGATGAAATGATAGCTAGAAGACTGCAAATTCATGTTGGTGAAAATATATATTACGTAGAAAGATTACGTTCTTCTGACAATATTCCTTTAGCTTATGAAAGATTATATTTACCATATAGTATGTATGGAGAGTTAGATGAAAAAATCTTCAATGGTTCTTTTTATCGATTTGTGCAAGAAGATTTAAGTTGGAGAATTAGAAATTGCGAATATGCAATAGAAGCTAGAGCTGTACCTAATAAAGTCGCTGAGTTATTACATCAAAAAGAGGGTGAACCAGCGTTATATTTGAACAGTGTCACATATTTAGAAAACGGAAGAGCATTTGTTTACACTAGATATTATTTCCATGGTGAACATTTCCGTTTCAAAGACAATTATACAAGGAAAAACGGGAGCAATGAACATGACTTTTGATGAAAATTTTGAAATAAAAAAAATAGATGATGAAGGCGTAGTTTGGCATAATGTAAAGTTGACCGATTGCGTGAAGATTTATGGTTTAAACTGGTTAAATGAAAACAAAGATTTTAATCGTTTACCAATTAGCAAAAAAGAACTATTAGAATCAGTTTGCCCTAATGTTGTAAGACTGGCAAATTGCCCAGCTGGAGTTCAAGCTCATTTTAGAACAAATGCTAAACGTATTTATATTGATGTTGAAATTGCCTCAAATGAAAATTTATCTGGAATGACACCAATTGCAAGAGGTGGGTTTGATTTCTACGTAGGTAAAACTTTTAGTGATTTAAAGTTTTTTGGTTCTTCAGCATTTACGCCATCAACTACTACATATCGTCATAAATTTGTTAATTACTATGAAGAAGATTCTCTATGTGTAATTAATTTTCCACTGTATACTGCAGTCGAAAAGTTATGGATTGGAGTAGAACAAGATAAATATTTAGTGCCACATGAATCTTTTATAAACAAAGAACGAGTAATTTGTTATGGTACATCAATTACTCAAGGTGGATGTGCATCAAGACCAGGACTTACTTATACAAATCTATTAAGTCGTATGATGCAAACTGAATGGCTTAATTTTGGTTTCTCAGGAAATGCTTTTGGTGAAAATGAATTGATAGAAGTTTTGTCAGAAATTAAAAATGCATCACTTTTTATTATCGACTATGAAGCAAATGCTGGAACTAATGGCAAATTAAAATTAACATTAAGGAATATGATTGAGACAATTAGAAAAAATAATAGGAATATTAAAATATTAGTAATATCAAGAATTCCTTACTTATTTGATGAAATTGTTAAGGGATTTGGAGATGTTAGAAAAAATATCAGAGAATTCCAAGTAGATTTAATTGAAGAATTACGAAACAAAGGGGATAAAAACGTCTTTTTTATGGATGGATCTAAAATTTTTGGTGAAAATTATCATGAGTATACCGTAGATACCATTCATCCAAATGACTTAGGTTTTATGAAATTTGCAGAAGCAGTGTTTAATGAAATTAATCTTATAATGAATACAGGAGAAAAATAATGAACAGATTATTAAACAAAATGAAAGAAAACAAAATGACTTTAGTCGCTAGTCTACCAAGAAACGATTATAATTTAGCAAAACTAGCTTGGGAAAGTGGCGCTGACGCTATAAAGGTTCACGTTAATGTATTTCACAATGCTAGTCAAAATGATTTTGGAACATTAACAAGTTTTAAAGAAGAATTTTTAAGAATATTAGAAGATTCTCCAGTTCCAGTAGGACTTGTTCCTGGGGGAAGTGCAGAATCTGCTGAAGAAGTATTGAATGATGTTATTGATATGGGATTTGATTTTGTATCTTTGTATGCTCATCATACACCAGCGTCATTCTATTATGGATTAGATATCAATAATTTCTTATCTGTTAATTCTAGTTATTCTTATCATGAAATATCAGAATTAACAAATAATGGTTATGCTAATATGCTTGAATTATCAATTATAGATAAAGAAGAATATGGTACAAGATTAAATGCTAGAGATTTATCTAAATATAAGACAATCGCTGGTTTAAGCGACATCCCTTGTGTTGTTCCATCACAAAAACTTATCAAATCAAAAGATGTTCCACTTTTATATCAAACAGGTGTGAAAGCTGTTATGTTAGGGGCTGTTGTATTCGGTAAAGATGCAAGAAACCTAGAAAGCACACTGAAAGCATTTAGAAAAGAGATTGATCAACTTTGAAAATAACAGTTTTACCTTTGGATTCAAGGCCGTGTAATCATTCTTGGGTTAAGAAGTATTCTCAGTTAGCAGATATAGAATTAGCAATAGTTCCTGAAGAATTATCTGGAAATCTTCACCAAGGACTAGACTTTCCAAAACATGAAGAATGGTTAATTAGAGAAACGAAGAATAGTGATTATTTGATTTTAAGTGTCGATGCACTAGTTAGTGGTGGCTTAATTCAAGCACGTCAAGCAAAAATGGAAAAAAACGAAGCTTTAAGACGACTATCTTTATTAAAAAAAATCAAACAACAAAATGCTGATATTAAAATATTAGTTTTTGATACAATAATGAGAACTTCTATCTCTACAACTAATTCAGATACAAGAATCTATTGGGAAAAAATGAATGAGTTCTCTAGATTAACTGGATTACTACATTATAAATACAATGAAACTACCTTTAACACCCTAAAAACATTGTTAGAAGAAATCCCTGATGAAATTGTAGATACTTACTTGTTGGCTAGAAGAAAAAAACATGAGATTAACTTAAAACTTTGTGAAATGGTTAATGATAATATTATTGATCAACTATTATTGCTGCAGGAAGATTCAATGAAAGAAGGAATGCAAAAAATTGAAAGTGATCAATTAATGGATTTTGTAAATAAGAATCAGTTAGAAAATAAAGTAATGCTTTACAATGGAACCGATGAAGCAACTGTGGTTTTACTGGGAAAAGTACTAGTGGAAAGCAAAAATATTAAACCTAAGGTCCATATAATGCTTTCTAATGAATTAATTAAGTCTAAGATTATGCCTTTTGAAGATAGAGAACTAGAAAAGAATTATCAAAACTTAATGAAAGTCATAGGATTAGAATCTGTCCCTTATGAGAAGAGTGATTATGTTATCGCAATTTTTTCAGAATCAGATAATTTCTATGATTTAGATTTAGAATCTAATAAAATGATTTATCCAGAATTAAATAGTAAATTCTTAGATTTTATTAATAATGTTAACAATGCAATAAAAGACAAAAAACATGTCGAGTTTGTAGATTTATTGTTTCCAAACGGGGGATCATGGGATGTTTTGAGTTCTGTTGATTATAAAAAACTTCTTGGTTATTCAGCTTGGAATACTTCTTCTAATTCTTTAGGTAGTGCGCTTTCAACTATCGCTGTTCATGCGTTTTCTGGTAAAAATATGCAAAGGTTTCTGTACGAAAGAATAATTGATGACTGTCTTTATCAAACATATGCAAGACGTATTGTTAATGTTAATCTTCTAGAAAAAAATATAAACGTTTATGATATGAGTAATTTAGAATCAGTGGAAGCTTTAAAGAATATTAATAGAGTTTTAAAAACTTTAGTAGACAAAAATATGCAAATAGATTTTAATATTTCATTGCCATGGGCAAGAACTTTTGAAATTGATATTGATGTGGAGGTAAGCTAATGCAAAAAGTATATGATGTTATCGTCTGTGGTGGTGGACCAAGTGGTTTTAATGCCGCAATATCAGCCGCTAGAAACGGTATGAAGACCATCTTGATTGAAGCTACTGGATTAATAGGGGGCAACTCTGTCAATGCATTAGTAGGTCCTTGGATGACATACCATAAAGATAATAAGAATATTATTAAAGGAATAGCATCAGAACTAATTACTAGATTACAAAACGAACAATTAACACTAGGACACATTAAAGACTCATTGGGTTTTTGTGATACTGTGACGCCAATAGATGTTGAAGGAATCAAGCATTTATTCTTTGAAATGTTGGAAGAAGAAAATGTTGATATACTGTTACATAGTCTAGTAACTGATGTAATTATGGATAATTATTTAGTTAAAGGTATAAAAACAACTACAAAATCCGGTATTATGGATATCATGGGTAAAGTAATTATTGACGCTACCGGAGATGGGGATGTAAGTGCTTTTGCAAAAGCTGATTTTGTACATGGTCGTTCAAAAGATAACTTGACTCAACCAATGACAATGATTTTTCATGTTGCGAACGTTAATATTGATGTTATAAAACAAGAAATAAAAAAAGACCCTGAAAACTTTGTTGTAAGTGATGATTACGACTTTCAATACCTTGCGGTATCTGGATTTTTTAAAGAAGTAGAAATAGCAAGAACAAATAATGAGTTTGATTTACCTCGTGACAGAGTATTGCTTTTTGAAGAAGTAAATCCAAATACAGTTTCTATAAATATGACTAGAGTCCAAGGACTATCAGGAATAGATGCTTTAGATTTGACTAAAGCAGAAATAGAAGCTAGAAAACAAATTAAAAAAGCATTCGTTTTCTTAAAAAAATATATTCCTGGATTCGAAAAATCCTATATAGTAAGAACGCCTTCTAAAATCGGAGTTCGAGAAACAAGACATATAATAGGTGATTATTTAATTGATGTTGAAGACATTATTAATTGTCACCACTATAAGGATTCAATCGCTCTTTCTGGTTTTCCAATGGATATTCATTCTCCAAGCGGGGACAGTCTAGAATTATTTGATGAAAACAAAGAATTAGCTTATGAGATCCCTTTAAGATCTTTGATTGTTAAAAACGTAGAAAATTTAATCGTTTCAGGTAGATGTATTAGCGCTACTCACGAAGCTTCAGCTTCATTAAGGGTAACTCCAACAGTAATGGCTATAGGGGAATCAGCTGGTGTCTTAGCTGCTTTGTCAGTTAAAAATAGCGTATCACCCAGAAAAATTAGCTATGTTGATGTTCAAAAACAATTGGCTCGACAAGGTCAAATTTACAAAAGGGGAATTTAATGTTTAAACAAATCGATTTCGAACAATCCAAGCTCAAAGATATTAGAATTAATTCTGATTATCCAATGAATAAATTGAGATGTTTTTCTGGAGCTTGGTACCATAAAGTAGTTACATCAAGAAAAAAATGGTTAGGGATTGAAACGGTGATAACATTACCAGAATTTATTCCTGATGAAACAAGAAAAGAAAATACTATCCTTGCTGGTGAAGAAATAATGAGATTTTTAGATACTCCTTCAGTATATTTAGGTAGTTCTAGTGATTATGAAAATGATATTGGTTTTGGTTTCTTTCACGGAAAAATCGATGGAGAATTAACTAAAGAAAAAATTACTTTTAGACCTTTTTGGCGTAATATCTACATAGAAAATGGTAAAGAAGTAAACACTTATAGAGGTTCTAATATAGATGATACAGAATATTACTTTTTTCCGGGTGATAAAGTAAAAGTTTCATTAATATGTCTTAAAGAAGAGTACTTAACTTTTAAAATATCATTATTGCAACAAACTAACATTGAACCTTATGCAAGCATTAGAAAAAAACTACAATTACCAAAGGATTTTTGTGTTGAAAATATTTTAGCACCTGGCAATGGGATTAGAGATACAGAATACAAGATAGTTAATGCAATCGATCAATATCATAATGAGGGTAAACCTACACAAATGACCAGAGCAAGAGCTATTAATTGCATTTTTCATAATTCTTATCTATTCATTGAAAAAGAAAAAGAATTATTAAAGGTTCCTTTCTTTAAACAAGAAAATCAAGTTTTATGTTGTCCAGATGAAAGAGGTTTTTTAATTAAAGAAGATGATGAAGCCAAAGTGGTTTCAATAATACCAGAAAAGAGTGTGAATTTATGAATTACTACATGGAAAAAGAGATATTTCAACAAAAAGAGTGCTTAATAAATGCGTATCAAATAAACTTAAAAACATTTGAAATAATAGCAAAAAAATTTAAAGAAAAAGAGATTAAATCTGTAATATTTGCGGCAAGAGGATCGTCAGATAATTCAGGGGTATTATTTAAATATTTGTTTGAAACTATCTGCAAAATTCCAGTATCATTTGCCGCACCTAGTGTTCTTACTCTATATAAAAGTAATCTTGATTATTCGTCTTCACTTGTGATTGGGGTTAGTCAAAGCGGGCAGGCACAAGATGTTTTAGCAATAATAGAGGAAGCGAATAGACAAAAAGCTATGACTATCACAATAACTAATTACATAGAATCACCTCTTGGAAAAGCTGGTTCTTATCATTTGTTTTTAGATACTGGAGAAGAAAAATCCGTAGCTGCGACAAAAACATTTATGACGCAAATGTATCTTCTAGGGTTATTAGTAGGTTATATTGATAATAATCATGAACTAATAAAATCATTAGTAGAGTTACCTGAAAAACTAGATATTTCAGAAGAAGTTTTAACACAAGTTAAAACATATGCTTCAGAAGCCAAGAATATTGATTCTGCTTTCATTTTAGGAAGAGGTTATCAATATGCAATAGCTAAAGAATTTGCGCTTAAAATGCAAGAAACCACCTATATACAGGCATTATCATATTCTATAGCTGATTTTTATCATGGACCTTTTGCGATGATTTCTGAAAACTCTTATTCTGTTGTTTTGATGCCTGAAGATGAAAGTTATCAAGATGGAATAAAAATGCTTTCCGCATTGCAAAAAGCTGGATCAAAAGTTTTGGTTATTACCACGAATAAAAATTTAGATAGTTCAAATAAAATCGTTATTCCAGAAGTTACTAAATATCAAGCTCCTTTTGTTAATATATTTGTTGCTCAGTATTTCTGTTTGCATTTAGCTTTAGCTAGAGGGTTAAATCCAGATGAACCAAGAGGATTAAGAAAAGTTACTATAACAAGGTAAACCAATGGGAAAAGAACTAGTACTCTTAAAACAACATCAAGACTTCTATCTAAAGGAACTGAAATCTGTTCTTTCTTTTTGGTGTGAGCATGGATATGATAGAGAAAACCGAGGCTTTTTTACGTATTTAGATAAAAATGGTAAAGTCTATTGTGAAGATAAATCAGTTTGGGCTCAGGGAAGAGGCGTTTACATTTTTGCTAAAGCTTATCAAAGTATAGAAAGAAATGAAGAGTGGTTACAAATAGCTAAAGATACATATTCATTTTTACAAGAAAAGGCATTTTTTGATAATAATAAAATGTATTTTAAAATAACAAAAGAAGGTAAGCCATTACAAATTCGTAGATATTGGTTCTCAGAAGCCTTTTATATAATGGCTAGTATTTCACTTTATGAAGTAACTGGAAAAGTAGATTACCTTTTGGAAGCAAGAAGAATTTATAATATTGTATATGAAAAATATAGTTGTTTAAATAAAGAAGGTTCTAAATTCAACCCTGATAATTACAATTTACAGGATCTTTCAAGTTCAATGATTTTTCTAAGCTTAGCTTCAATGATGTTAAAAGTAGACTCAAAGTTCTATGAAGAATACTATAAGCATCAGCTAATCGCTAAAAAAACCATTCTTGATAAACATTATAATTCAGAAGTAAGAGCGCTATTGGAAAATGTTAATCAGAATGGAAAAATTGATGATAGTCCTAAAGGAAGATTAGTTAATCCTGGACATAGTTTAGAGTGTGCCTGGTTCTTATTTGATTTAGGAGATTTATCAGAAATTGAGTTTAACAAAGTTATAGATATCGCTCTTTGGTCATATAATTTAGGTTGGGATCAAGTAAATGGTGGTATCAAGTATTTCGTTGATATTTATAATCAACCACTTGAACAATTAGAATATGATTTAAAACTTTGGTGGCCACACAGTGAAGCGTTAATAATTTTTTTAAAATTATATCTAAAAACAAAAAATCAAAAATTTTATGATATTTATCAAAAAATCTTTGATTTCTCAATAAAACATTTCAAAATTGATGAATTAGAATGGATTGGTTATCTTCGTTATGATAATAGTGTTTTAAATACTAGCAAAGGTAATTTATTTAAAGGCCCTTTCCATATACCAAGAATGTTAATAATGAATTATTTAGAATTAACCGATTATCTAAAAGAGAATAATATATAGTAATTTTGATTTTTGGATTAAATTCCAAAAATCTTTTTTATTTGTAAATATATATTAAATATTTTTACTATTTTTATGCTTCGTGTTGAAAAAAAGTTTTTTGTTTGCTAATATTAAACAAAAAACAATTTTCAAATAAAATTTTAGGAGGTATAAAATGAAAAAATTGTTTAAATTGTTATATGGTTTACCAGTATTATTATTCTTTATTGCAGCATTAATGAATCTAGCTGCTGATTCTAACGGCGAAGTTATTTACGGAACTAATCTATTTGTTACTGAAATGTTCTTTGGAACAATGATGAGCCCAATATTCATCTACTTTACTTTTTCTATTATTGGTATTGCATTATTGTTAAACAAAAAAACAGAAATTAAAAACATAGGTAAGGCTTTATATTCAATAGCTATGATTTCAAGTTTACTTTTATATAGGTTAGTAGGAATAGAACTGGAATTTATCTCTGAAGATAATTTCAAACCAGATAATTCTCTTGCTTTAGGTGGAATTTTATTGCTTGTTTCCGCTATTATAGGTATTATAATAGTTTTTGTATTTATTATAGTTCCAATTGCAAAAGATATTTTGGGTTATTTTTATGGAACAGAAACAAATCAAAAACGTAATAACACTGTGTTAGATAATAATCCATTTGATGAATTAAGAAGTTGGAAAGCAATGGTGAATGACTCTGTTATAACTGAAGATGAATATGTAAATATTAAAGAAGAAACATTAAAAAACATTAAGTTTAAAAAATCATCAAAGATCGACACTATAAATTTGTTAAAAGAAGTTGAAGTTGAAGGTTTGATTACTAATGAAGACTTCACAAATATTAAAAAAGAATTGATATAATTTTTACTGCTTTTTTAGAATTAATCTTGATGACTTAAGATAATATAATAAGTAATGACTATATTTCCGGAAAGAAATATAGTCATTTATTATTTTGATTAGAAATGTATAATACATCTGAATTTGTTTTTAAATATTTCTTTTATGAAATATAAAATTCAAATAACTGTGATTAAACTATTTTATATTTTGAATAATAAATAATTCAAAGACTTATTGGATATTTCATTGTAAAATAAAGGATTTTTTGATAAGATAATACTGACATAATATAAAATTGGAGTGAATCAGATGGAAGAAACAATTCGAGTAGA
>JBAYZV010000062.1:0-9737 GCA_041672325.1 Candidatus Izemoplasmatales bacterium | reverse complement strand
ATTTCAGCAACACCTAAGACTTCCGCGCCTTCTAGACACATTCTTCTAGCCATGATTAATCCGATATCCCCGCTCCCTAAAATAAAAACTCTTTTTCCAACAAGTAACCCGTTTATATTTAAATATCTTTGTGCACTACCCGCAGTTATAACGCCTTGAGGTCTATCTCCAGGCATCATTATCTGCCCTCTTGTTCTTTCATAACAACCGCTAGAAATAATTACAGTTTTGGTTTGTATTTTTTCTAATCCTTTTTCTTTTGAAGTTATTATGATTTCGTATAAACCATCATTTTTAACCAGTTTAATTGCAGTAGTATTTAACAAATAATCTATATTTTGGCGATTGAAATCTTCTATAAACCTATGCGCATATTCTGGACCAGTATATTCTTCCTTAAACATATCTAAACCAAATCCATTATGTATACATTGGTTTAGTATTCCACCTAAATTATTTTCTCTTTCAACTAAAAGGACATCTTTATTACGTTTTTTTGCGGTGATTGAAGCGGCTAACCCTGATGCACCACCACCTATTACAACTATATCTTTTATCATTTTGCCACCTTAGTTTCTGAAACAAATAGATTAGAACCTTCCTTATCATAAAAAATGTCGGTTAGCGAAAGATTAAACTCTTTAGCTATTAACTTTACAATCTTTTCTTCACAATATCCACCTTGGCATAACCCCGCTCCTGCTCTTGTTCGTTTCTTTATTCCTTTTATCGTATTAGAGCCCAATGGTCCATGCATTGCATCTATAATTTCTTTTTCTGTAATTTTTTCGCATTTACAAATTATATTACCATATAACGGTTCTTCATTAATTAATCTTTGTTTTTCATCAAATGATAAATTATTAAACCTAATCTTTTTTCTTCTATAAGGATTGAATAAAGGATTTAATGGATAAAACTGTTTTACCTTCATAACTTCATTGACTACATATTTGGCTATCGCAAAACACGCAGTTAATCCAGGAGACTCAATAGCTGCTAAATGATAAAAACCCTCTACTTCAACAGATTCTTTAATATAAAAATCATCATATGTAGCTGTAGATCTTATTCCAGCAAAACTTCTAATAATTTGGTTAAATGGAATATTATCAGCTAACATTGCAGCGTGGTCTTTGACGTAGGATAAACCATCATATGACGTAGTAGGTCTAAACTTGTTACTGACAAACTCTGAATTTGGCCCTAGAAGAATTTCACCATGATACTGAGGTGTGATTAACACACCTTTTCCAAGCTCCGTAGGTAGTGGATATAAAATATGATTAGCAAAGCCTTTTACTCTTTTATCAAGAACAAAGTATTCACCCTTCCTTCCAGTGATTATATACGGAGTTTTGTGTTCTATCATACTAGCAATGTCATCGCAAGCAACTCCAGCAGCATTAATTAGAAATCTAGTTTTATATTCTACGCTTTCATTCACTTTTACTATAAACTGATTATCTATTTTCTTTATATCAGTTACTAGAGAGTTCTTTTTAAATTCAACCCCATTCATAATTGCGTTTTCCATCGCAGCAAAAGCTACTTCCCATGGATAAGTAACTTTAGTTGTTGGTAAAGATAGTACTTTCGTTACTGTCTTACTCAAATTTGGCTCATTTATTTTTGCTTGTTCATAATCAAGCAATTCAAATTCTGGGACATGGTTAATTCCAGCTAATTCTTCTAATTTTTCTAATTTTTTTTCTTCTAATTTGTTATGAGCAACAACATACGCTCCTGTTCTTAAAACAGGTATTTCTAGTTCTTTTTCCATCTTATCATAAAGATCATTACCCCACACTGAAAGACGTGCTTTTAGAGTCCCCGGCTTTGGGTTGTGCCCTGAATGAATAATCGCACTGTTTGCCAGACTTTGAACATTAGCTACATCATTTTCCTTTTCTAGCACTAAAACCTTTGTATTATAACGACTTAGTTCTCTAGCTACATTTGAGCCTATAACTCCGGCTCCAATAATAATATAATCGTACAAAATATCAGCCCTTTCTTTAGAAATAAAAAATGAGTAAAAAAATGTCATAGACACTTATTTACTCACTCTTCACTCTTATTTATATATTAAGTTTTGTTAGTTCAATGCCCAAAGTTCTGATGAAGAAGTTGTAATTGATATAGCTCCGTGCTTGAAGCAATTCAACGCTTGAACTTTATCACGAATTAATCCACCCATTAAAACTTTTGCATTTATTTCTTTTTTTATATCTTCAATCAACTCAAAACAAGCTGCTGGAAGTATTTCAATATAATCAGGTCTAAGCCTTCTACCGATTTCTAATGACTGTTCCAAAGAAATCGCATCTTTAATGAAAAATCTATAAATACCAATAATACCTCTTTTTTTACAAACTTCAATTACTTTCGGTTTAGAAGAAATGATACCATCTACATTCAAAACTTGAATCAAATAAATTGCGCCAAACTCATCACTAGTCAAACCTTTTATTAATTCCGAGTGAATTAAAACCTTTTTTTGATGATTTTTCATGGTTTTAACTAAATCTTGCAATTGAGCTAATTGAAAATTCATTAAAATTCCATACACCAAATTGGAATCTAAAAACTCTTTTAATTTTTTGTGATTAGAAATCGCCGGTATTACTTTTTGTTTTTCCATATTTTTCCTCTTATATAAAAATAAAACGAAAAAAGCCGTAAAATTCGGTATCCGTTCCATCATTTCTCTTCGAAATATTAACTTTTCACTATTTATTATATGCTTTATCTACATAAAATGTCAATACTCAAAACAAAACGTTCTATAGAACGCTATTTGTCTAAGGTGATTGCTAAATCTCATTAACATATTATAATAAAAGTTAACTCAGCACTTTTTATTAAATGATTTTTATATAAATTATACTTGTGAAAACGGTTTTATGATGTTAAAATTATCTTAGATATACAAAACTAAATTGGAGGAGAAAATGAAAAAATTATTATTTTTATTGTTAGTTTTACTAACATTCACTGCTTTTGTTGGATGTAACAATCCTGTTGATCCAGAAGGGCAAAAAATCGTTCTTATCACTGACAAAGGTGATATCACAGACAAATCATTTAATCAAGGCGCTTATGAAGGTGTTAAAAAATACGCTGAAGAACAAGGCATTGCTTATGATTATTTAAAACCTGAAGATGCAACTGATGAATTTTATATAGCCGCTATTGATCAAGCAATTGCTGATGGCGCTACAGTTATCGTTACTCCTGGATATCTTTTTGAACCTGCAGTTAATCAAACTCAAAAAACTTATCCTGATGTACGTTTCATCATTCTAGATGCAAACCCTGCAAATGCTACAGATGGCACTTTAGAAGAAAACACACATGCTATTTTCTACGCTGAAGAACAAGCTGGATTCTTAGCTGGTTATGCTTTAGTTAAAGAAGGATACCGTAAAATAGGATTCATGGGTGGTATGGCTGTTCCTGCTGTTCAAAGATATGGACATGGATATGTACAAGGAATTGCTAAAGCTGCTGAAGAATTAGAATTAGCTGATGGCGCAGTTACAGTTAGTTATTTATACACTGGTGACTTTGCTGCAAACCCTGCAACTCAAGCTGCTGCTGCTGCAATGTTTCAAAGCGGTGTAGAAGTAGTATTTGGATGTGGTGGTTCAGTAGGTCAATCAGTTATGGCTGCTGCTGAAGCTGCTCAACCAACTGGTAAAGTTATTGGTGTTGACGTTGACCAAAGTGCTGACTCAGATACAGTTATCACATCTTCAATGAAAAGTTTATCACTTTCAGTTGAATTAGCTCTTGAATCAATTTTCGAAACTGGAAAATGGGATAAAGATTTCGGCGGAGAAGTTGCTAATCTTGGAGTTTTAGAAAATGGTGTTGGTCTTCCTGATGATTTCTCAAAATTCCAAAACTTTGCAAAAGCTGATTATGATACATTATATCAAAAATTAGTTGATGGCGATTTCGAAGTTAGTTCAGTTATTGGTGAATTTGGCGATGATGGTACAGCTGCTGAACAATTTGCAACAGATATAGTAACAGTTAATGTTATTAGTTTTGAAGGATAAAATACACTGATTATTTAAGGATGAGGATGAGGAGAAACTTTTCTTATCCTCTCTTTTTGTAGAAATCAATGTTCAATAGAAATGGAGACAAGTGCTATGCAAAAAATAATAGAAATGCGAGATATTTGTAAACAGTTTCCTGGAATTTTAGCAAATAATCACGTTAATTTTGATTTAAGAAAAGGTGAAATTCACGCTCTTTTAGGCGAAAATGGTGCTGGAAAATCAACTTTAATGAGCATTCTTTTTGGGATCTATTTGCCTACCTCAGGCCAAATTTTAAAAAATGGAGAACCAATTGAAATCAATAGTCCAAATGACGCTAATAATTATGGAATAGGAATGGTTCACCAACACTTTAAGCTGGTTGAAGTTTTTACTATTCTAGACAATATAATTATGGGAGTAGAACCGAATAAATTTGGATTTGTTAAAAGAAATCAAGCAAAAAAAGAAATAGAGGATTTATGTAAACAATATGATTTATCAGTTGACTTAAATTCAATAGTTCAAGATGTATCTGTAAATATGCAACAAAGAACTGAAATTCTTAAAATGTTATATCGTCACAATGATATTTTGATTTTTGATGAACCTACTGCGGTATTAACACCACAAGAAATTAAACAATTGTTAAATACCATGAAATTTTTAACAAAACAAGGTAAATCTATTATATTTATCACACATAAACTTGATGAGATAATGGAAGTATGTGATCGAGTTACTGTTTTAAGAAGAGGAAATGTAATAGGTACTGTTGAAACAAAGAATACCACTAAAGAAGATCTTTCAAGAATGATGGTGGGTAGAGATGTTATCTTCAACATTGAAAAGAAACCCGCAAAACTTGGAGATATCATACTTGAAGTTAATGATTTAACTGTGGTATCAGAGCGAACTAAGAAAAATGTCGTCGATCACGTTAGTTTTAGAGTTAGAGAAGGTGAAATTGTCTGTATCGCAGGAGTTGATGGTAATGGTCAAAGTGAATTAGGACAAGCTTTATCCGGACTAATTAAAACAAATAGTGGGGAAATAATACTCAAAGGAGTCGACGTTACACATAAATCAATCAGATTCCGTAATGATAATGGAATGAGTAATGTTCCAGAAGATAGACACAAACACGGGTTAATTTTAGCTGATACTCTTGGAAATAATTTAGCTTTAAAAAAATATCATCTTAAACCATTCCAGAATCATGGTTTGATTAAAACTAAACCAATTTATGATCTTGCGAAAAAATTAATCGAAAATTTTGATATTAGAAGTGGTGAAGGATTTAAGGCAAGAATGGGAGCTCTTTCTGGTGGAAATCAACAGAAAGCAATTATCGCAAGAGAAATCGATAAAGATTCAAGTCTTTTTCTTTCAATTCAAACAGTTAGAGGACTAGATGTTGGCGCTGTAGAATTTGCACATAATAAAATTATTGAAGAAAGAGATAAAGGAAAAGCAGTATTACTTATTTCTTTCGAACTAGATGAAGTTATGGATGTTAGTGATCGTATATTAGTTATGTATGAAGGAAAAATTGTTAAGAATGTCTTAGCAAAAGACATTACTGTCGAAGAGTTAGGTCTTTATATGGCAGGGGTAAAAAAAGATACTGTTTTCCCTGACAAAATATCTCAACCCTACACTCCTAACGAAGAAACTCAGGAGGAAATGACTAATGAGTAATTTTAACTCAAAGATAAAAGCCTATTGGAAAAAAATACATAAATCTGATGGTTTTAGCGCTTTGACTGGTGCTCTACTAGCTATAGCGATTGGACTTCTAGTTGGTATGGTTCTGATGATTATTATTAACCCAGAGAATTCCATGCAAGGTATTGGCAGATTATTAAAAGGTATGTTTAACAACCCTAGAGGTGGTTGGATTGGTTTAGGACAAATGCTCTATCGAGCTACACCGATAATTTTCACTGGTTTAGCTGTTGCTTTTGCGTTTAAAACCGGACTTTTTAACATTGGTGCTACAGGTCAATATACAGTTGGAATCTTCGCAGCACTTTTAGTAGGTGTGCTCGGGGATAAACTAGGCGCTTTTCAATGGATAGTCGCTGTTTTAGCTGGTATGGGTGCTGGATTCATTTGGGGTGCTATTCCTGGTATCTTTAAGGCTAGATATAACGTTCATGAAGTTATCACTTCTATTATGTTTAATTATATTGGTATGTACCTTGTAAACGGGTTATTGAATTCAAATTCATTAAAAACTCTAGTAGTTGATGGTTCTACCAATAGAACAGTGAAAATTGACCAAACAGCTAGAACATCATACGGATTCTTTAATGATTTATTTCCTAATAGCGGTCTAGATATTTCAATTCTAATTGCTATTGGCACTGCAATTCTTATGTATTTTATTCTTAACAAAACTGTTTTTGGTAGAGAACTAAAATCCGTTGGTTTAAACCGTGATGCAGCTAAATATGCTGGAGTTAATGAAAAAAGAAGCATTGTTTTGTCAATGGCAATCTCAGGAATGCTTGCTGGTTTAGGTGGTGCTCTATTCATTTTAGCACCTAGTGTTTATAATCTTGGTACTGTTTATCCGATAGAAAATGTTCTTTTAAACCCAGGTTTTGATGGTATTCCTGTCGCTTTATTAGCGTCAAGCAATCCTATCGGAGTAATATTCTCAACAACATTTGTTAGTTATATTAAATTAGCCGGAAACTCAATGCAAGGCGTTGGTTTCGTTGCCGAAATAGTTGAAATCATTATTGCTGTAATTATTTACTTCAGTGCTTTTTCACTTATCATGACACAAAATATTGGTAATATCAAGGTCTTTATAAAGAAGTTTAAAAAGAAAAAACAAAAAGAAAAGCCGGAATTTAAAGGCATTGATCCAAAGGCAGGTGAGAAATAATGGCATTCTTCATCTCCCAATCGCTATACTTTATTATTCCTTTATTAATAGTTGCATTAGCGGGGATGTTCTCAGAAAAAAGTGGTACGGTTAACATAGCGTTAGAAGGCTTAATGGTTATGGGTGCTTTCTGCGGTACTTTCTTTATCAATAAGATGCAAGCAGTTGGATTCTTAGAAAACGCTCCGCAGTTCTTATTGATTATAGCTTTACTTTTAGCCGGAATTGGTGGAGCTTTATTTTCATCTTTACTAGGTTTCTTAGCAATAAATATGCGAGCAAACCAAGTTATTGGCGGTACTGCAATCAACTTACTTGCAGGTGCATTAGCAGTATTCTTGGCAAGACAGTTCCAAGAAAACCATGCTGTTCAGATAAGTTATAACAAAGAAGCTTTTAGATTTAAATCTGATTTTCTAGCAGATGTATTTCCTAACTTGAATTACATATTCTTCAATCAAGCCTACTTAACACTTTATATAGGTATCATAATTTTAATCATTTCAACAATAGTTATTTACAAAACTAGATTCGGTTCAAGACTTTCTGCTTGTGGAGAGCATCCAGAAGCTGCTCAGTCAGTAGGTATCAATGTATATCGTTATCGTTGGATAGGTGTATTATTTTCTGGTTTCTTAGGCGGAATAGGTGGTCTAGTCTATGCACTACCAATCTCAGTAAGTTTTGAAGGCACTGTTGGTGGTTATGGATTCTTAGCTTTGGCCGTATTAATCTTCGGACAATGGAAACCATTAAGAGTATTTCTTGCAGCTATCTTCTTCGGTTTATTTAAAGCTTTATCAGTAACATTCTTTGCTTTTGACTGGATTAATAACATTATAGAATTACTTCCAAACGTACCTTTTGGAACAATATTCAGAATATTACCTTATATTGCTACAATGGTAGTATTAGCTATTTCTTCAAAAAGCTCAAAAGCTCCAAAAGCTTCAGGTATTCCATTTGATTTTAAAGGCAGATAAAATTTATAATAAAAAAGGCAACTTCCTCTATTAAGAAGTTGCCTTTTTCCTTATATTTTTACTTAGCAATTACATTTTGAATCATTGTGTTTATTGCATCAATATCATCAGGGTTTAAAGTTGTCAATGGATAATAAGTTCTTTCTACTTCCATATTATAATAAATACTGTTAGCTGTTGCCCAATTTCTCATATAATCATCTTCTGAATCTAAATAACTATAGATTATTTCGAAGGCTTCTTCTGTTGTAACAGCATATCCAACAACATCAGCATTCAAAACAGCGTTGTTCGGTTCTAGTAGGAAATTTATAAATTGATGTGCTCCCGATAAATTTGTTGCTGTATTTGGTATTACCATACAGTCAATAAAAGCCATTGTAGTATCTGGAATGTAAATATCAAAATCAGCTCTGACTTCTTCCAGTGTTTTTCCTTCATCAAGTTTTATATATAGACGATCTAAATAATCTCCTGTGTATACAAAAGCCATATCTAAATTATCAGCTTCAACATTTTTCTTTAAATTATCATCGCCCCATTCGATAAAACCTGCTTTTTCAATCGTAGTTTCTACTTCACTTAATATAGTATCACTAAACAGATTAGGACTACTGTCTTTGTACATCATAGCTGCTGCATAAGCAAATTGTGGAACATCATACATTCCCCTTCTTGCTTCAGGAAAATATGTGTCTTTTTCAAAATATACGTCCCAACCATGTTCGTTAAGCGCTTCTTCCAATCCTTCTACACGGTTGTTATATATGATTCCAAACGTTCCCCAAAAATACGGTACTGCATATTCTTTGTAATTAACTTCTTCACTTGTTCTTTCTAATGTTGTATTGTGCATTGATAAAAAGATATTTTCAACATCACTAACATAATTAACGTTAGAATAATTTGGTAGTAAAGTATAATCTATTTCCAGTAACATTTCTTCATCCACCATTTTTTCAATCATATAATCTGATGGAATAACTAAGTCATAGGCTGTTGTTTTACTTTTTATTTTTGAGTAAAAATATTCATTTGAGTCTGCTACATCAATATCAACATTGATATTATACTCTGCTTCGAATTGTTTAACTAAATCTTCGTTAATATACTCTCCCCAATTAAGTATTCTCAATTTCGGATTTGAATCGCAAGCAGATAATACTAAAGTAAAACTGAGAACGAGAATCGCTAAAATTATTTTTTTCATATATTTTTTCCTTTCTTTTGCTTTTGCAAAAATTGATATGTTAATAAACCGACTAAAGTAAATAATGTTAATAAAGTAGAAAACGCATATACTGAAGGAGTTAAATTTCTACGGCCAATAACTGCATAAATCCAAATTGATAGATTATCAAATCCTGCTCCAGTATTGAAATATGAAATTGCAAAATCATCAATACTCATTGTTAAAGCTAATAGCATTCCGCTAAAGATTCCCGCTTTAACAGCTGGAATAACAACCTTAATTAAAGCTTTATATGGTCTAACTCCTAAATCTAAAGCAGCATCCATAAGGTTTGGATCTGTTTCTTTTAATTTAGGCATTACACTTAAAATAACATACGGAATTGTAAAGAAAAGATGGGCCATTACTAAAGTGAATAATCCAAAAATATTCGGAAAAACTACCATCAATAATCTAAACATTAACATTAAACTAAAACCAGTAACGATATCAGCATTCAAAATTGGAACATTATTCAACAGCATCCAAATAACTCTGACTTTTTTTCTTAGAGCATAAAGCCCAATAGCAAACAAAGTTCCTAATATAGTTGCCAAAACAGTAGCTATTGA
>JBAYZV010000061.1:0-10046 GCA_041672325.1 Candidatus Izemoplasmatales bacterium | reverse complement strand
TCTCCTAGAGTTTCAAATACCCCAATTTCTTCAAAAATATCTCTTAGAACAATTATAAATAAAGAATTAAGAACTATTACTAAAGATATCAAAACAATCATACCAGCTAAAGCTACCATGGAAATATATTCGCTTATCAAACCTTCTATTCTTTCTTCATCTATAACTAATTTTATACTGTAATCATTGTAAAACGAATCACTTATTAACCTATCATAAACTGAATCGATCATTTGAGTTTTAATATATATCTTATTACCAAAATTATCTAAATAGTTTAACCCATAGATACTCGATAATAATTCACCCTTATCAACAAAGAATGAATTGCCAGAAAAAATACCTTTATCTGGCACAATATCTTTAACCTTATATTCATAACTTTCATCAAGAATATAAAAATAAATACTATCTCCAATTTCTAAATCAAATTCTTCCGAATATGATTTTGTAATAATAGTTTCATTTTTAAGTAAATTAACATCAATATCTAAAAACAATTCAAATTCATTCGGAAGCGCAGAATGCATGTTAGAATAATAATTTAGTTCATCTGATATAGAAAGAACTTGAAGGTTAAAAAAAGCTAAAGCATAATCTATATTCTCATACTCTTCTTCTAATTGTCTTTTATTGATAAAACGAGCAGAAGAATACTCATCATAACTAATAACTATATCGATGTTTGGATATCTATTCTGTGCTTCTTTTGTAAAAATATCTCGATATATTTCTCTGATACCCAACATTAAAATAAACATCGCAAAAACTAGTGATAATGTAATAATTATCACAGCTGTCGTTTTCTTATTCGCTTTTATGTTGCGCTTAGCTAAAAGATAAACAAAATCATTCTTGTTCAATAAATTCACCATCAACTAGATTCATAGTTTTATTACAATACTTTAAGTAATCTTCATTATGAGTTACTAAAACAATTGTTAAATTTCTTTCTTCATTCAAACTTTTAAGTATTTGCATAATCTCTTTTCCTTTTTTTTGATCCAAATTCCCTGTTGGTTCATCCGCAAATAGAATTTTTGGTTCATTAACCAAAGCTCTAGCTATAGCTATCCTTTGTTGCATTCCACCAGATAGTTCTTTAGGATAATAATTTTGATACTCATCCATTTTGACTAATTTAAGTAAATTTTGTACTTTTTCTTCATCAACTTTATCAGCTATTACCCCAGCTAAAAGGACATTTTCGTATGCGGTTAAATTAGGGATTAGATTGTAAAACTGGAAAACAAACCCAATCATGTTTTGTCTTAAGTCAGCTATTCTTTTATCATCAAATTCATTTATATTTGATCCATTAACAAATATTTTCCCACTATCAACTGTTTCTAAGGAACTTAAACAATAAAGTAATGTCGTCTTTCCCGAACCTGAAGGACCAACAATGCCTAAAAAGTCACCTTCGTTTATTTTAAGTGATATATCTTTCAGTATATGAGTTTTAATATTTCCTTGTTTATAGTATTTATTTAGTTTTTTAGCTTCTATAATATTCAATATTCATCACTAACTTTCTAAAATAAGATATACAAATAATATCATTATATAATGCTTATTTCAATCGCAAAAGAAAAACCCAAATAATTTGGGTTTTAGTTTTTCACTTTACATTTTACATGATTTGATTCATATATAAGCCATAATAAACCGAGAACTAATAAAAGCAGCGCAACTAATTTATATGGCAATCCCGCTAAAGGTAAAACAGCTACTGCAAAAGTAATACCTATAGTAGAAAAAAATGCAATTACACAAGGTGTACATCCATATGTTAACATGCCAAATATGACTGCTAAACTAGACACAAAAGAACCTTTGCCCTCTTTACCGGTCAGTTTAACCATCGCAGTTGAAATGTTCCACATAAAAGCACTTATAAAAGCCATGATAATATTAAGAATAATATTACCTACTACTAATAATACTCCATATTCATCTATCATACCTGAGTAGCCAATATTTAATTGATCCAGTAAGATATATAGAGCTAAAAATACAATAAAAACTATTATTCCTTGAATAATGTATCTTTTTTCTTTTTGCATTAATATAATTGTCTTAAACATGATTTTCACCTCTTGTTTACAATGATAATTATATCATACAAAAATCCTTCACTATATCAATTTGCTTGGCTAGAACAATTGAATCGTATTATCATAAACAGCTTTTACTTCTTTATAAGCTGAAGAATCATTATCTAAAAATCGGCCATTATTAATACTATCAATAATCTCTGAGTGATAACCGATCTTTCCAACGTAATCAAAATTGTTAGATTTTACATAATCAATGATTTCCTTAGAAAGTTCTTTATTCAAATCATATTTATTAACACAAACAGCTATTTTAAGGTGAAAACTACTAGCTGTTTTAATAATTCTTTTCAAATCAGAGATTCCAGACATTGAAGGTTCTGCAACTAACAATATCAAATCTACCCCAGACATTGAGGCTATAACAGGACAACCGATTCCAGGAGGTCCATCAATTATCACAAAATCATCTTCTCTTATTAAATCTTGCATCTGCTTTTTTACTCTAGTAACTAATAACCCAGAATTCCCGCTTCCCATTTTTAGCTGAGCAGTAGAAAACAATTTTTCGTCTTCATAAAGAATAATCTCTCCATCAATCGATTTAACAAAATCTATCGCTTGCACAGGGCAAACAAAATTGCAAACACCGCATCCTTCGCATTGATGCAAATTTATTTTATATTGATTATCTTCAAAAGATATAGCATTGAATCTACAAGATTCTTTACATAAACCACATGAAATACACTTATCTTGATCAATTACTGATTTATCTAAACCATAGTAGTTTTCAAGATTTTTAACAGTTTTTACCATTGAAACCAAATGAAGATTTGGCGCTTCAACGTCACAATCCGCAAATACTCTCGATTGAGATATATTTATAAAATTGCTGGCAATTGTTGTTTTTCCAGTTCCGCCTTTTCCACTTAAGACTAGAAGTTTCTTCATACTCTATCACCTAAAATCTTTTGTGCGATTTCTTTAAAAATCACTGAATATTTTTCTTCTTTAGAAACAATTTCACCAATTGAATTTAGATAACCCATTTTTTTATCGAAAGGTATTTCTTTTATTATTTCTATGCTATTTTCTTCCGCGAATCTGTTTATCATATCATTGTCATTCGCTTTATTAATAACTATCCCAGTTTTTTTATTAAAAACTTTTGCAAGTTCATAAACCATTTGTAAATTGTGAAGTCCAAAAACAGTTGGTTCAGCTACTAAAAGACAGTAATCAGCATCTCTTATACAAGCCATTACGCTACATCCATTTCCTGGTGGACAATCAATTACAATATTATCTGTAAACTCTTTTGATTTTTCAATAATTTGATCTATTATTTTTACTCCAGTTTCTTCTTTTATATTCATTTCTCCGGAAATAATTTTGTGGTTATCATAGTCTAGTTCTTTCACAACTCCTATTACTTTTTTCTTTTCAGTAATAGCTCCTACTGGGCAAACCAATTTACACCCACCACAAGAATGGCATAGTTGTGAAAACACTCTAACTTTGTCAATTATAATTGCTAAAGCATTAAATCGGCAAAATTCACTACATTTCCCGCACAATGTGCAAGCGTCATGATCTATTACTGGTACATCTACTTCAACATTTGTAGCAATATAATCGCCCTTAAAATATATATCGCCATTCGGTTCCTCTACATCGCAGTCTAAATACACTGATTTATTAATGCTATAAGCTAAATTCACTGACAAAAAAGTTTTGCCAGTTCCTCCTTTGCCACTTAATACAGCAATTCTCAATTTAAATTAACTCCTCAAGGTCATTATTTAAATAACTAGAAATGTTTTCTTTTACAATTTTATCAGTGGCAATATAAAGTTTTACCCTGCCTTTTAATAAATCTAAAGTTTTATCTCCAATTCTTGGGGTAATCAAAACATCAGCGTGATGATTTAGTATAAATTCAGCGGTTTTAATCCCAACGCCATGAGGTTGATCAAGATTTTTATTGATATAAACTTCACCAGTGTTTTTTTCTGTATCATAAACATAAAAATAATTTGCTCGTCCTAAATTATCTGAAATAAAGGACTTTTCTCCACTTGTTTTAGTAGGTAATACAATTATCATAATTTCATCTCCTTAAAGTGTAATAAGCGACAATTTGTCGCTTATTACTTATTATTTTTCTACTATTTTTGCATCAATGTCTTTTAGTCTTTGTTCTAACAATTCTTTTTCTCTTAACAGATCTTCTTTGGTATTTGTGTAAACTTGAGCATTTCTTCCATAGCCCATTCCATAGCCCATTCCATAACCCATTCCATAAGCTTGGCCTTTTGCACAATTGCCCATTCTTCTACCTGTTAAAGCTCCTAAACCGTTAGGTCCTGTTCCGTCTCTGCGTGGCATAATCTCACCTCCATTTTTGACATATGTCAATAACTACAACTTAATTATACCACTATAAAATTGTTTGTCAACTATTCTCTTACAAAAGGCATAGACATACATCTTGGCCCACCACGTCCACGAGATAATTCACTAGAAGGCATCTTGTGAATCTTAATTCCATATTGCTCAAGTAATTTATTTGTAATGTGATTTCTTTCATATACAATTACTTCTCCGGGCCTGATGACTATTGTGTTAGCCCCATCATTCCATTGTTCTCTATCACTGGCAACCGGATCATCTTCTCCACCACATGGAATCAAAGTAATCTTCTTTTCTAAATACTTAGATAATATATCGTCTAATTTACCTTCAATCGGCAAAACATTTAATTTGTTTTTGTTAATTTGCGATCTAGTTATTTCGTATGCCTTAATTTCGTGTCGTAATTCTTGATGAATTAAAAACTTATCATAATCGACTTGAGTAAAAACAGTATCCAAATGCATAAAAGCTCGACTTTTAGGTATATCAAAAGCTAAAACTATTTCATAATTTGTGTTATTAAAATAAAATAAATTTTTAGCTAATTTTTCTATAGCTGCAGGATGTGTTCTTTCTGATACGCCAACAGCTAATATTTTGTCTGATAAAACTAAAATATCTCCACCTTCTAAGGTAGGAATCATCTGTCTATTATAAAAATGAGGAATATCGCTTCTTCCATATAATGGATGATATTTAAATATATATTCACCATAAATTGTTTCACGCGAACGTGTTACAGAAAACATTTTAGAAATAGAAACGCCATTATTTATGATAGAAAAAGGATCTCTAGTAAAATAAAGATTTGGCATTGGATCAGTAATAAAAGGATAATCTCTTATATAATCTGACAAAGTTCTTTTTGTGAAATTAGGAACTTCATCCTTTCTAATTCCACCCATGGTTACACTAACCATATCTTTTGTATTTGTCATTGATTTTAAGTGTTGAAATACAATAACTTTTAATGTATCAGAAGTAATTGCCGCTTCTTCAATAAATTGATTAATGAACTCATCTTTAACTTTTTCAGAAGTATCCAATGCTTCAGAAACTAAATCTACTAAATATAATACCTTCACTCCATTAGAACGAAAAATCTCAGCGAAAGCATCATGCTCTTTCTGAGCTAAGTCTAACCAAGGTATATCATCAAATAATAATTGGCTTAACCATTTAGGCGTTAAATTTTCTAGTTCTCTGCCAGGTCTATGTAGTAATACAGTTTTTAATTCTCCAATTTCAGATTTAACATTTAATAGATTCATATAATCTCCTTTTATTCTTTTGGTTTAAATTCAGCTGTGAAGTGTCTTAATATTGGCGATTCGTAAACAAACTCTAATCCTTTAAGTTCAGAACCTCTTTTCGAAACTCTAATTAAACAATCAGCTACATAATTTAAATGTTCTAACGTATATGTTCTACGAGGGATGGTTAATCTTAAAAATTCCTTATCAGCTTTTAAATTTTCATGAGTATCAGGATCTCTTCCCAATAATAAAGAACCAATTTCAACAGCTCTAACTCCGCCTTCAAGATATAATTCATTACAAACAACTTGTGCAGGAAATTGATCAAATGGAATTTGAGGACAGATTCTACCACAATCTACAAATACCGCATGTCCACCAGTTGGATATTGAATAGGTACTCCACCGGCTCTTAACTTGTCTCCAAGATATCTTATTTCATCTAAACGATATTGCAAATAATCTTCTTCTAAAGCCTCTTTCAACCCAATAGCTAAAGCATCCATATCTCTACCAGTTAATCCACCATAAGTAGGGAATCCTTCCATTGGGATTACTCTAACTTGGCATTGTCTAAATAATTCTTCGTTATCTTTAATAGCAATAACACCGCCAATATTTACAAGACCATCTTTTTTACTACTCATTAAAAACATATCAGCTAGTTTAAAAGTTTCAGTCGCTATTTCTTTTACACTTTTTTCTTGATATCCTTTTTCTCTTAATTTTATAAAATAAGAGTTTTCTGCATATCTAGCACCATCAATTACAACCGTAATATTGTTTTCTTTTGCTATTTTGTTAACTTGGCGCATGTTTTCAAGTGAAACAGGTTGTCCACCTGCAGAATTATTTGTAATTGTCATAATAATTGCTGCGACATTTTCTTTGCCTTTTTCTTTAATTATTTCTTTTAGTCTTTCAATATCAAAATTGCCTTTAAAAGGATAATCTAATTCTAAATCAAAACACTCCTTACAAACACAATCTATTGCTCTACCACCAGCTAATTCTACATGAGCTCTTGTAGTATCAAAATGAATATTAGAAATAACACACATTCCTGGTCTTTTAATTAAAGCTGGCAAAGCAACTTGCTCAGCTCCTCTACCTTGATGAGCTGGAATAACATATTGATACCCAGTAATGTCCTTAACAGCTTCTTCAAGACGATAGAAACTTCTTGACCCAGCATATGCTTCATCACCCATCATTAGTGCGCCCCATTGGAAATGTGACATAGCACCAGTGCCTGAGTCTGTTAAAAGATCGATATAAACATCTTCTGATTTTAATCTAAAAGGATTAAATCCAGCTACTTTCAATCTTTCAATTCTTTCTTCTTTTGTAATAAGTTTCATTGGTTCTACCATTTTTATTCTAAATGGTGGTAATGAATAATTTTTCACGACTAGCATCTCCTTATAATTTTTGGGCTATGAAAACCCTTTCTTACCAAAACAATTATACAATAAAACCATCCTTAAGTAAACGAAATAATAAATGAAAAAAGATTAGAAAACTAATTCTAATCTTTAAATATTATATTTCTGTGTTGCTTATAAATATCAATCATGTGACCAATATTTCCTTCTCCAGCAAATCTATCGGTATCAAAAAAATTCTCTTCTATACTCATCCATAGAAGTCTGTGTACTTCTTCCACTAGCAAAACCTCTTTATCTAGTTTACCAATAAAAACCATCATTTTCATATTTATTGGATGCCAATGAAAATCAATAAACGGTTTAAGTAAAATATCAGAGGACTTAATCCCAGTTTCTTCAAACAACTCTCTATATGCACTATCTAAATACTCTTCATCTTGTTCAATCTTACCACCTACAAGATTATACTTGCCAATGTATGGATTTTTAGATCTATAACACATTAAAACTTTATCTTCTGAGTGATTTAAAACTAAGATTAAATTAAACAACTTCATATTATCTACCAAAACCAATGATATAAAAGGTATGTCAAAAGAGTTATAGAACTAGATAAAAAAGTACCCCAAATTAAATCAACTATAGTAACTGTTATCGGCCAATCTTTTAAAGTGGCTAAATTAGTCAAATCATAAGTCGCATAAGCCATAAAGCCAAAAATGGCTCCTGATAAAAGTGCTTTTCCTAGATTACCAGCATCTATACCTGGCTTAATAAAATAGACTAGCCCAACAATAAAGATTAAATAGAAAATACCGGCAGCTATAAAGTTTGGTTTATCAGTCATCAAATGCCCAATTTGACTCTTATAGAACTTAGGAGCTACCAACCCTAACCAGAGTGCATCAATCGCTAAAAACACAACAAAAGCTATTAAATACATTTTTAAAAAATTCATAATATCCTCCTTGATTCTTCTTTATCCATTCTTTTTACATAATCTTCGATATTAAACTTTCTTTCTAATCCATTTGCATTCATATACCTAATTTTACCAAAGACGTTTCTTTCTGTCCAGGCTCTATCGTGTTTACCAAAACACCAAGCTACTCCACAATAGCCATTAGGTGTTAACCCATCTAAAAAATAATAATTATTCAACCCAATCGCTATTTCAAACGCTTCTTCATACGAAGTTGACCACTCAATAATCTTTTTGCACCAATACATTCTCATATAAGAATGCATTCTTCCTAAATATATCATTTCCTTCATACAAGCATTAAAATATTTATCGTGTGTTCTAAAATTAATATAATCTTCTTTTGTATAAATATACTCGCGTTTATCATTAAGATGATGTTTCATTGTTTGGTAAGCCCAATCATATGTAATATATTTGAAGTCGTCATATCTAGAATTATAATACACATAATTATAAGCGAGTTCTCTTCTTACAATTAGTTCTTCTAGAAATGAATCCTTATTCTCACTATGTATTTTAGCCATCTTATTATAAATAGATACTGGTGAGATAAATCCATATTTTAAATAAGGACTTAAAAGAGATGTGTAATCTAAAGATGGATCATTATGCAAATGATAATTCTCTAGTTTTTTTTTAATAAAATCATTAAGTAATTTAAAAGATTCAATTTCCGCTTTTGCTAAGCATCGATCCGTTAGCACTTCGTCACGATAAAAAGAAAGCTTCTGATTTATCTTTTTTCTAATCGTTCTAGCAGAATATTCTTCTTTATCAGTTACTTCTTGAACAGGGACAAATACATTTGACTCAACAGTGAATAAATTAATCTGTTCTGCATAACACTTCATTTTAACAAACTGATAAAATTCTAAATCAAACTTGAGATATGGTTTATCAATAAAAATAGCACTTATGTCTTGCATAATACAATTCTTACTATCCACTCGCTTAACTAAATTAACATGCTTAGTAAAATTATAGAGTTGTTCCAGTAAATCATCAGTAAAACCATAAAAAAATTTTAAGTTTGTTTGATTTATTTCGAATGGTTCTAACAAACAAATATGTAGTTCTAAGCTATTTGTTTTAGCGTATTTTAATGCTTCATCTAGAGAATAATTATTATATATTCTAAATGTTTTAGTCATCAAATACAAGCACGTATCATTCTTGTTATCAAAACCTAAAACTTGTTTTTTTCTAGTCATTATTATTCTTTGGGAACCAAGGTATAAAAGCATTAGTCACTTTTGCGTACTCATCCCATCCAGGTGTTTCTTTCATTTTTCTTTCTAACATAGGTACACCACTAACAAATCTTAATAAAAATGTAATAACAATCGGGCTAATAGCCGCTATATATTTCCAAACACTATCTGATGGAATCGCAATCACTATAACAAGTATACCCCACCACATCACAGCCTCACCAAAATAATTAGGATGTCTAGTATATTTCCATAACCCAGTAGTCAATAATTTTTGTTTTTTATTCTTGTTAGCTATATGATTCTTTAATTGTCTATCTCCTACTACTTCAAAGAAATAACCAACCAACCAGATTAGAATACCGATTACTATAAAAACTATATTTATAGTTTCTAATGATTGATCAATATGGACTATATTTATCCAAAAAACGCCTAAGCCAACAACAAACATAAATAATCCTTGTAGCATGAACACTTGTAAAAACGCTCGCGGTACAACCCATTTTCCCCATTCTTCACGCCATTTCTTGTATCTAAAATCTTCTTCTGCAAAAGCGTTTCTCTTCAGAATGTGATAGAAAAGTCTTAACCCCCATAAACTAACTAAGATGTTAACAATGATTTTTTCAATTCCAAAGTCAGCTTTAACAAAAAATAAAATCCATGAAGTTACAACGAATCCAAGCCCCCAACCAATATCAACTATGCTGTTGTTCTTGATAATTGTG
>JBAYZV010000060.1:0-10159 GCA_041672325.1 Candidatus Izemoplasmatales bacterium | reverse complement strand
CATAAAGCAAGTCATGCAGGTTTTTTAAAAGATGAAATGATGATTCCTTTAATCATTCTAAACAAAAGACTCTCAGATTGAGAGTCTTTATTCTAATGAATGGATGATAAGTTCCGCAGTTGATATATTTGTTGCTAAAGGTATTTTATAGACATCAGATAGTCTAAGTAAAGCAGATACATCTGGTTCATGTGGTTGTGCAGTAAGAGGGTCTCGAAAAAAGAAAATTAGATCAATTTTACCATTAGCTACTTCCGCGCCGATTTCTTGATCACCACCAAGTGGTCCAGAACGAAAACATTTTATATTTAGACCCGTAGCTTCCATTATTTTATGTCCTGTAGTACCAGTAGCTACTAAATTATGCGATTGTAAAATCGATTTATACTTTTTGGCAAAATCAATGATTTCAGTTTTCATCTTGTCATGCGCTATTAATGCAATTGTCATTTTTATAGTTATTCTCCTTATAAAATAGTTTTATTTGTTTAAATTATAGCATATAACTTGATTATTTTCTTATGATTTTCTTATAATTAGACTTAAATCAGCATACCTGAAATTTTTAGGAAAAATCTTGTTGCTTTTTAAATATTGTTTTGTTATAATGTAATAGCGAAAAAATAACATGGAGGGGTAGCGAAGAGGCTAAACGCGGCAGACTGTAAATCTGCTCCCATCGGGTTCGGCGGTTCGAAACCGTCCCCCTCCACCATTTCATTATCAGCTATTGCTGATTTTTTTTTTGAAAAATAGACTTCATTGACATACATATTGATAAGTATTATAATTATCTTATATAGAAGAGGTGTGATATGAAAACCATTTTTATAAAAGGTATTTGCTGTAAAGGCTGTGCAAAAGAGCTTGAAGGAATCTTTAAGAAAATATATGGTATTTCGGATGTAAAAGTCTCAGTTGAAAATTGTACTGTGACATACGAGGGGTATGTCTCGAAGAGAGTTATTCAAGAAGCTTTAGAGGGAACAAAGTATGAAATAGAAAATATTGTTTCTAAATAGAAAGCTCTCATGAGTTTTTTTATTTTGAAGTTAATATTTCCTTTAAATAAAAAATTTAAATGTTATAATAAAATAGACTGTTTAAAACAAGAGGGTGAATCTGTTGGAAAACTTAATCAGAGAATTAGTTGAACTTGATAAATTAAAAAGAACAGAATTAGAGAAACTAGAAGATGAAAAGTCAAAATTAGGTTCTTTTTTGCGTGAAGAAAGAAAAAAAATAGAAGTTACTTATCAAGAAGAAGCTGATGCTATATTTGAAAAACGAAGAATTGAAGTCGAAAAAATAATCGATGAAGCTAAAATAACATCAAAAACGGAATTCGAAAAAAACTTAAAAGAATTAAAAGAAACATACGAAAAAAATAAAAATGCTTGGATTGAAACATTATATCAATACTGTATTGATATTGATTTATAAGGAGTAACAATGCCAAATTTTGCTGGAAATTCAATAATCTCAAAAGCTAAGTCAATGTATAGCAAAAGACTTTTTCCTACGGATTATGAAGAATTATTGAAATTTAATAGCATTCCTGAAATTGTTGCATATCTAAAAAAAACTGATAAATACACAAACACTTTAGACAAAGTTATGGATTACTCTTTGCATCGAGGTCAATTAGAAGATTTGATTAAAAAGAGTTATTTTAATAATGTAGCAAAGTTGGTTAATTTTGTCAGTGCAGAAGACCGAAAGTTTTATGAGATAGATATGATTAAACGAGAAATAGAAATTGTTCTATCGAGTTTAAGATCAATTGTTTCTGGAAATATTGAAAGTTCGATCAGAGATCTTCCTCTTTTCTTTAAAAAACATGCGAGTTTTGATATTGAAGAGGTAACTAAGTCTCTGTCTTTTCGTGATTTATTGTTAAGTTTGCAAAACACAAGATACGCTGATGTTATTAGGCCTTTTTATGCTGAAGATCCTATTGACGTTAAATATACAGAAATTGAACAAGCTCTATTTTTAACATATCATAATATAGTTATTGATAGAATCAATAAGAATTTTAAAGGTAAAATCAGAAAAAATTTAATGGATATTTATCAAACAAAAGTTGAAGTTGATAACATAATTAAAATTTATCGTCTTAAAAAGTTCTATGACGCACCGGAAGATGAAGTTAGGCGAGCTCTGATTTTGGAAAACATTAGAATGAAAAAAGCTGATTTAGAAAAGTTAATTAAAATGGAAGATCCTAACGAAGTTCTGTTTAGTATATCTCAATCGGTTTATCAGTCTTATATTGATGAAGACGATTACGTATATATTGAATATCAAGCGGAAAAGATTAAATATAATATTGCAAGGCGATATATGTATTTTTCTACTGTTCCTGCTATAGTTTATACAGTGTTTATATTTTTAAATGAAATAGAACAGAAGAATATTTTCAACATAATCGAAGGCGTTCGTTATGATATAAAAAAAGAAGATATTCGAAAAATGTTAATATATTGAGGTGAAATAGATGGCCATTGCTAAATTAAAATTATTTAATATCTCATCAAATACCAAGAATATTGATTCAATATTAGCCAGAGTAGTAGAAGTTGACTATATTAATCTTGTTCCTGCTAGCGAAATAGTCGATAAAGTTCATGGGTTGCAATCATATTCAACTGATAACCCTTGTAACATTATTCTTAAAGAAATATTGGATATTGAAAAGAATTATACTATATCAATTCCTTTGAAAGAAGTTTGTTCTTTAGACTATTCTTTGGAAAACATGAGAGAGTATATTCATACAACTCATGAAAAGATTAGTCAGTTAACAAATCATAAAAGAGATACTTTAGAGCTAATAAAGAAATATCGAGATGCTTTAACACAAGTTAATAACATTGAGAATTTGAATCTCCCTTTAGATGATTTATTCTCTTGTAAATATATTAATGTTAGAGTAGGTAGAATTCCTATAGATAGTATAGAAAAGTTAAATTTTTATAGTACAAAATCTTTCGTTTTTCAAACCTTTCATGTTGATAGAGGGTATGCTTGGTGCTTGTATATGACTACAGTAGATAACGAGCGAGAAATAGACAATATTTTCTCATCTTTATTCTTTGATAGGGTTCATATTCCAGATTTTGTTCACGGTACACCTATTAGCGCTCAATCAACCTTAAAAATGGAAATTGATGTCGCTGAACAATCACTTATGGAAATAGAAGAAGAAACTCAAAATATAATTCATGAAAATATGGATCGATTAATTGAAGTTAAAAATGAATTACTTTTCTTAGCTAAGTTGTATGAAGCAAAGAAATTTGTTGTAGGTTTAGGTAATAAGATAAATATTAATGGATTCATTGAATTAGAAAATGTTAAAAGGCTTGAAGAAATTTTTGCAGACATGAAAGATGTAGAAATTGAAATGAGACCGCCTGATTATGATAAGCGTTTGACACCACCAACCAAACTTAAGAATAATTGGTTTACAAAACCATTTGGGATGTTTGTTGAGATGTATGGCGTTCCAAGTTATCATGATATGGATCCAACACCGATTGTTGCTATTACATATAGTTTGTTATTTGGTATTATGTTTGGAGATTTAGGACAAGGGTTATTACTTATAGTGTTAAGTGCCTTGTTGTTTAGATTCAAGGGAATGAAATTAGCTGGTGTTGGTGTAAGAATAGGTATTAGTTCAGCTATATTTGGATTTCTATATGGGTCATTCTTTGGAAATGAAGAGATACTTATTCCGGTTTTCCAAAACGTATTTGGATTAGTGGACAAACCATTCCATGTTATGGATTCTAACTTTACAATGACACTTTTGATTGCAACGGTAGCTTTGGGATCTATATTGATTGTGACATCAATGATATTAAACATCATTACATCACTAAAACGAAAACATTATGCAGAAGCTTTCTTCTCTCATAATGGAGTTGCTGGTTTAACTTTTTATGGATTTGTATTAGTAACAATACTACTTATGTTTACTAGTGGATATAGTTTGTTGCAACCATTATTCATTGTCCCTTTCGCAATTTTGCCAATTCTTATCATTATGTTTAAGGAACCATTAGAAAGATTGATGCATGGACATAAAATGTTTCCTGATGGAGTAGGTGGATTCTTAACAGAAGCATTCTTTGAGGCTTTTGAAGTAGTGCTATCTTACATTACAAACACAATGTCATTCTTGCGTGTTGGTGGATTTGTTTTATCACATGCTGGTATGATGTTGGTAGTCTTCACTTTAATGGAAATGATGGATGGAGTCTTTGCACAAGGATTAGTTTTAGTTTTAGGTAACTTATTCGTTATGGGATTAGAAGGTTTAATTGTTGGTATTCAGGTTTTAAGATTAGAATTTTATGAAATGTTTTCGAGATACTTTGAAGGAAATGGTATTCCTTTCAAATATAATGTTAATTAGGAGGATTTAATTATGTTAAGTAAATTAGAAATTATTCTACCATTAGTTTTGGTTGTGTTGATTACTCTACCTTTGGTAAAGGCTTTTTTAGGCAAAACAACTAAAAAGGCAGCAAAAGTAAGGTTATATACTCATATATCTTTATTCTTTGCATTGATACTATTTGTTTTTATTTGGCAATCTAGCAGTTTGTCAGTTTTCGCAGCTGAAGGCGATGAAGCAGTGGTAACTGGATTTGCAGGCTCTATTGCTCAAGGACTTGGGTTTATCGGTGCTGCATTAACAACTGGTATGTCAGCTTTAGGTGCGGGGGTAGCGGTTGCTGCTGCTGCTCCAGCTGCTATTGGCGCTTTTTCAGAAAACGAAAAGAATTTTGGTAAATCATTGATTTTCGTTGCTCTTGGAGAAGGGGTTGCTATTTACGGTTTATTAATTTCAATTTTGATTATCAATAAGCTTTAAAAGAAGGGATTTAAATGAAATTCTTTTTAATAACTGATAATGTTGATACTTTAATGGGAATGCGCCTTGTAGGAATAGAAGGCGTAGTTCTTCATGGTCGTAATAAAGTGTTGATGGAAATTGAAAGAGTTTTGCATGATGAAACTATTGGTATTTTGTTAATAACAACAAAACTTGTTGAATTATGTCCAGATATTATTTCGGAATTAAAATTAAAGAGACCAAAACCTTTGATTGTTGAAATTCCAGATCGCCATAGCCAATCAAAAATCGGTACTAGTATCGATGAATATGTTAGTGAAGCTATTGGCGTAAAATTATGAGGTGAATTATGCCGTACTATAATAATAATGATGCTTATCGTTTATTTTCAAAAGAGATATCTTCAAAAGCAGATGAGGAAATTAGACAGCTTAAGAAAGAAATATCTGATAATAAAGAAAAAAGTGTTAAAAGAATTGAATCTGAGCTGCATGCTAGAATATTTCGTAGTCTAGAAATTGATTTAAATGATTTGAATGCTGAATTTAGCGCTAACTATAGTAAAGTTAAAAATGAATATACTCGTATTCTAATGAAAGAACGCAGAGATTTATTGGATTCAATTGTTAATGAAGCTAGGACGAAGTGTATGGATTTCGTAGACAGCGCTGATTATAAAAAATTCGTCAAAGCAAAAGTTATTAATATTAATGATAAATTTGCTAAGAAGAACGTTGAATTTCGAATAAAAAAAGGTGACAAGATAATGATTGAAGCCATTGAAGAAAATTTCGATGGAAAATATATTATAAAAGAAATCAATGAAATAGAAATTGGTGGTTTTTCAGCAATTTGTTTTGATATGGGCTTTATGTTAGACGAAACTATCGATTCAAAACTACGCGAAAAACAACAGTGGTTCTATGAACATTCTGATTTAGCTAGTAAATAAGATTTGAGGTGTTTTTATGAATGAAGTTTACTCTATTAATGGACCGGTTATAAAAGTCAGAAATGCTAAAGACTTTAAAATTATGGAAAAAGTATTTGTTGGGAAACAAAAACTTTTAGGCGAAGTAATCTCAATAAATGATAACTTTACAGTCATTCAAGTTTATGAGTCAACTACAGGGTTGATGAGGGGAGAACATGTATATAATTCCGGTGAATCCATTTCAGCGGTTTTAGGGCCAGGATTATTAGGAAATATATTTGATGGGATTCAAAGACCTTTACAATCAATTTTTGAAGAGAACGGTGCTTATATTAAACCTGGGACAAATGTTGATTGCTTAGATATGGAAAAAGTTTGGGACATTACTTTTAAAATAAAAGTTGGTGATCATATTCGTTTTGGAGAAATCTTTGGCGTAATAAAAGAAACTTCATTAATTGAACATCGTCTGCTTGTTCCAAAAGATATTATTGGCGAAGTCGTTATGGTTAAACCAAATGGTGAATATAAGATGGATGATATTCTTGTTCAAGTTAAAGACAAGAATAATACAATTCATGATTTGAAAATGTTTCAAAAATGGCCAATAAAGGAACCAAGACCAATATTAAAAAGATTACCTTTAACTATTCCTTTAGTTAGTGGTCAGAGAGTTATTGATACTTTGTTTCCAATTGCCAAAGGCGGTAGTGCAGCAGTTCCTGGAGGTTTTGGAACAGGTAAAACAATGATGCAACATCAATTCGCTAAATGGTGTGATGCGGACATAATTGTATATATTGGTTGTGGTGAAAGAGGAAACGAAATGACTCAGACTCTTGATGAGTTTTCTGAGTTAATTGACCCAAAAAGCAATAAGCCTTTAATTGAAAGAACAGTTTTGATTGCTAACACATCCAACATGCCAGTTGCTGCTAGAGAAGCTAGCATATATACTGGGATAACAATAGCTGAATACTATCGTGATATGGGTTACCATGTAGCTTTGATGGCGGATTCAACATCAAGATGGGCAGAAGCATTAAGAGAAATAAGTGGGCGTTTGGAAGAGATGCCAGCTGAAGAAGGTTTTCCAGCATATTTACCAAGCCGAATTTCACAGTTCTATGAAAGAGCTGGATATGTTGATTCATTAAGTGGTAATTCAGGATCGGTTTCAATTGTTGGAGCTATTTCTCCTCAGGGTGCAGATTTTTCTGAACCCGTTACCCAGAATACAAAAAGATTTGTTAGAGCTTTTTGGGCTTTAGATAAAGAATTAGCTTATGCAAGACATTATGCAGCTATAAACTGGAATTTGAGTTATTCTGAATATATAAACGACCTAAGTAAATGGTACAACAAAAATATAAGCCCTGAATTTTTAGATGCTAGACAAAGATTTATAGCTATTCTAGCTGAAGAAAATAAATTAATGGAAATTGTTAAGCTAATTGGTAAAGATGTTTTACCGGATGATCAAAAATTAGTTTTAGAAGTTGCTAGAGTTATTCGTGTAGGATATTTACAGCAAAATGCTTTTCATAAGGATGATACTTTTGTTCCATTAGAAAAACAATTAAAAATGATGAAATTAATTTTATACTTGGAAAGATCTGCTTCATCTGTACTAAAAGAAGGAAAAGCTTTTAGTTTATTAGTTAAGAGCAATGTTTTTGAAACTGTTATCAAAGTTAAGTATGAAATTCCAAATGATAGATTAGATTTATTCGAAGATTATTATAAGTTGATCGATGAAGCATTAAGCAGCATCAAGTAAGGAGGCCGATTATGAATTTACAGTATATAGGCTTAAAAGAAATTAACGGTCCTTTAATCTTTTTAGACAATGTTAAAGGTATCGGGTTTGAAGAAATGGTTGAAATCAGACTTGAAAATGGCACTATCAGACATGGTAGAGTAGTTGAAATTCAAGGAGATTTAGCTGCTATATTAGTTTTTGAGGGTACAAGAGATCTTTCATTAACAAACACTGTTATTAAATTTAATGGTAAACCAATGGAAATAGGTTTATCTAAGAATGTTTTAGGAAGAGTATTTAATGGAATGGGAACACCAATTGATGGTTTAGGTCCTGTCTATGTTGATGAGTATCGTGATATCAATGGAGAACCATTAAATCCAGTCTCAAGATTATATCCTAAAAATTATATTAATACGGGTATATCTAGTATAGATGGCTTAACAACCTTGATTCGTGGACAAAAATTACCAATATTTTCAGGTTCAGGATTACCTCATAATGATTTAGCTGTTCAAATAGTTAAGCAAGCTAAACTTACAGGAACAGATTCTGGAAAATTCGCTGTTATATTTACTGCTATGGGTGTAACAAATGATGTAGCTAATTATTTCAGACGTTCTTTTGAAGAAGCTGGTGTTTTGGATAACGTTGTTATGTTCTTGAATCTTTCAAATGATCCAATTATTGAAAGATTGTTGACTCCAAAATGTGCTTTGACAACAGCTGAGTATTTAGCTTATAAACATGATATGCATATTCTTGTAGTAATGACAGATATGACTGCATATTGTGAAGCGTTGCGTGAGTTTTCTTCTTCTAAAGGTGAGATTCCTGGTAGAAAAGGATATCCTGGATACTTGTATTCTGATTTAGCTTCATTGTTTGAAAGAGCAGGTATTGTGAAAAACGCTAAGGGTTCTGTAACACAGATTCCAATTTTAACAATGCCTAATGACGATATTACACATCCAATTCCTGACTTAACTGGATATATTACTGAAGGACAAATTGTTTTAGATAGAGATTTGCATCAACAAGGGATTTATCCTCCTATTGGAGTATTGCCATCGCTTTCTAGATTGATGAAAGATGGAATTGGTGCTGGTTATACAAGAGATGATCATCAAGCTTTAATGAACCAAATATTCGCATCGTATGCTAGAGTTATGGATGCTAGAAGTTTAGCGTCAGTTATTGGTGAAGATGAATTAAGTTCATCAGATAAAAGTTATATTCAATTTGGCAAAGAATTTGAAAAACATTTTATTTCACAAGGATATGTTAATAGGGACATAACCGAAACTTTAGACTTAGGATGGAAGTTATTATCAATTTTTCCTAAAGAAGAACTAGATAGAACTGATGAAAAAGTACTGGAAAAATACTACAATCATCAAGAAGCAGTAGATTCATTTGGTTTAGATAAAAGTGTTTATATAAAAGAATTGTCAAACGAGGAGATATAAGATGTCTCAAAAACAGATTTTCCCAACAAAAGGCAATTTATTGGCTTTGAAGAAAACTGTAAAATTGGCTGAACTTGGATATGAATTAATGGATAGAAAGCGAAATATTCTTATTAGAGAAATGATGAAAGAAGTTGAGAGAGTTAAGGCTCTTAGAAGCGAAATCTCATATGTCTATCAAAGAGCATATTTTACTTTACAAGAAGCGAATATTACACTCGGAGTCATTAATGATATTGCTAAAGCAATACCGATTGATAATAATCTAGATATCACTTATCGTTCGGTTATGGGGGTAGAAATCCCAAAAGTATTATATGATGAAGAGGATGTAAAAATCCGTTATGGTATTTCTAGTACAAATACCAAGTTTGACTATGCATATAAAAGTTTCTTGAAAGTTAGAGATTTAACTTTAGTTTTAGCGGAAGTAGACAATAGTTTATATCGGTTAGCTGATGCTATTAGAAAAACAAGGAAGAGAGCTAATGCCCTTAAAAATATTGTTATTCCAGATTATAAAGTTAAAATTCGCTTTATTAGCGATACTTTAGAAGAAAGAGAAAGAGAAGAATTTACTCGTAGAAAAGTCATTAAAAATTCACAACAGAAAAAAATAGCGCTTAATAGTGAGATAATTCTTGACTAATCAATCTAAATATATCATAATATTATATAGCTCTTTAGGGGTGTGGTGTCAACGGTAGCACGACAGTCTCCAAAACTGTTTGTACGGGTTCGAATCCTGTCACCCCTGCCAATTATATAATATTTTGCGATGCCACCGGGTATCAAAAGATGCTAATCTAATAGCATTTTAATCTCCACCATCAGGTTATAGAAGGTGTAGGTTAAAATGCTATTTTTATTTTACTTAAAAGAAGATATAAAATAAAATGAGTAGATTCAATTTTACAAGTTTTGAAAAGTATTTGTGGATTGGTAGTGTACGTAGTATATTGTTATCATTTATATTGGTCAAAAACACAAAATATATATATCTAATTACCTCATTATTAGGAGTTACAGCATTGTTATTTGTAGCAAAAGCTAATTATATAAAAACAAATATTGATTGTGGTTTTTTCTTTGTTTTATGCATATGGTTCTTTTTCTTTTGAATA
>JBAYZV010000059.1:0-10202 GCA_041672325.1 Candidatus Izemoplasmatales bacterium | reverse complement strand
ATCACTTTTTAAGCGAGTATGATGAAGTTAAATTCACAGCTACAAATCCATGTGGAGAACAACCGTTAATGGCACATGGCTCATGCAATCTAGGTAGCGTTAATCTTAATGCTTTTGTTAAAAATCCTTTTAATGAAGAAGCCTACTATGATTGGGAAAGATTTGACCACGTAGTTGAAGAAATGATTTATTCATTAGATGATTTATTAACTCTTCTTGGGGATAGACATGCACTTAAAGAACAACGTGATCACGTAACAAAGTATCGTGAAGTTGGACTTGGTGTAATGGGATTAGCAGATTTAGCCTTGAGTATGAATCTACCTTATGGTTCGCAACAATTCTTGGATTTTATAGATGAACTCATGAGCAGAATGATTAATCAAGCAGCTCGCGCATCTGCGCTTAATGCAAAAGAAAAAGGAGTATTCCCTGCTTATGATTATGAGAAAATATCTTCATCCAAATTTTATAAAACTGTAATAAATAAAGAAACTGATGAACTAATCAAAAAATATGGTATGAGAAATTCTAGATTATTGAGCATAGCTCCAACTGGATCAATATCAAATATTTTAGGTGTGAGTGGTGGAGTTGAGCCGTTTTTCCAAATTTCTTATACTAGAAGAATAATTTCATTATTTGATGAAGAAAAGAAGATAACAGTTTGGGAAAAAACACCATTAGCTATGGCAAAAACACTTGGAATTGATCCAGTTGAATTACCAGAGTGGACTAAAATAACTTCACAAAATATAGATTTTATGGATCGTGCAAATGTCCAAGCAGTAATTCAAAAATATGTCGATACTGCTATTAGTTCTACATTTAACATACCTAATAGCGCGTCTGTTGAAGATGTTATGGAAATATATAAAACAGCATGGAGAAAAAATTTAAAAGGTGCTACAGTCTTTAGAGACCGTTGCGCAAAGATAGGCATTTTATCTGGGCTTAACGCAGAAACTAAAGATTTAAATCCAGGCTTAGCACCTAAAATGCATGTTGAAGAATTATGGAATAATAAAAAAACTGGTAAGAAAAAAGAATATGTAACACATGTTGTAATAGAGAATCAAGAATACAAACCAGAAAAAATTGAACGAGAATTGTGTCCAATATGTCATTCAGTATTAATAAAGAAACAGGGTTGTATTCAATGTAGTAATGAAGCTTGCGATTATGAAAAGTGTGCAATCTAAAGAATTAAACCAGCAAATTAAATTGCTGGTTTTTATTTTTAATTTAAGATATAATAACTATGCAACCTTCAGTTGACATTTTTAAAACTATAAGTTTGTTGTTGATTTTCTTTTTTGAAGTATATATCTAATAAAATGAGGTGCTGAGATGTACAGCAAAAAAATCTATGAGTTAAGAAAATTACATAATCTCTCTCAAGAGGATTTGGCGAATAAACTTAATGTTAGTCGACAGGCGGTCTCCAAATGGGAAAACGGAACTTATATGCCAGACATTGTTAATTTAGTCAAATTGTCAGAAATATTTAATGTTTCCACAGATTATTTGTTAAAAGAAGACGGTAATAGTTTTAGTTATTATCCCAAGGAAAAAAAAGAGTTAAAAACCATTGAAATATATAGATTGATATCACTTGTTTTTCTTTTGCTTTCTGGATTAACAATCATTTCTTTCTTAGTTCTTTCTATTGTTCAACCAATAGAATATGATATACCAGATGGAAGAAGTTATAATGGATTACTAGCTTATTGGTATAGTTTTTTAGAAGTGAAAATTGGGATAATACTGAGTTTAATAATTATGATTGTTTCACTAGTTGTGCTGGTAACACCTAATAGAGTGATCACTAATATTTTTAAGAAAATAACTAAATAATCTAGTAAAAGCAATTTAGAAGTTGCGAGGTTTATATGGATACGTTTATTTTTGCAATTAACGCCGTTTTGCCAATTATATTACTAATTGGTTTAGGATATGTATTAAAACAAACTGGTTTTATTAATGACCATTTTTTAGATGTAGCCAATAAAATAGTTTTTAGAATAGCTTTACCTGCGTTATTGTTTTATAATGTTTATTCTGTTAATCAATTGTCTGATATTAATTGGCCGGTAATTATTTATGCAGCAATAGGAATAATAGTTTTGTTAGGCCTTGGACTAATCTTTTCAAATATACTTATTAAGGATCGTAAACAAAAAGGGATAATAATTCAAGGGATAATTAACGCTAATTTCGCGATTATCGGTATTCCTTTAGCTGAATCCATTGGCGGTAATATGGCGGTAGCGAATGTGGCTTTAATTTCTTTAGTTGCTTTTCCATTAATGAATGGATTTTCTGTAATTGTTTTATCTGTCTTTAATGACGCTGAAAAGAATACTAATGTTTTAAAAACCGCACTTATTAAAGTAATAAAAAATCCACCAATAATTGGAGTACTTTTAGGTTTTATAGCAATCTTGTTAAGAACATACATTCCAGTGTCAAATATTACAAATGAGCTTAGTTTTTCTTTAGAAAGGGACATGTTATTTCTATTCACACCTATTAAATGGTTAAGTCAGATTGCATCTCCGTTGGCTTTAATTGTTTTAGGGGGCACTTTTAAATTTCATGTAATAAAGCAACTTAAGAATCAAATAATATTAGGCACTTTTTTGAGAAGTATATTAACTCCATTGATTATGCTTGGGGGCGCAGTAATATTAGCTAAAAAATCAACCTATTTCGCATTTGATAATAATATGTATCCAGCTTTAATAGCTTTGTTTGGGTCGCCTACAGCGATTGCAAGCGCAGTTTTAGCGAAAGAATTAAAGAACGATGAAGATTTAGCTGTACAAATAATTGTTTGGACTACCCTAGCATCTATTTTTTCAATATTTGTAATTATTCTTATATTTAGATTCTTAGGATTACTATAAAAAAAGTCTTATATTTCTATAAGACTTTAAATTTTTAAATAGATCCCTGTATTTTCTGAATCTTTTAAGAAGATACCTTCTTTTGTTTCTTTATAAGTGATGTTGTATTTATCTAGATTATTAAGTGTTTTTAGATACTTTTCGCAACTAGGGTAATCAATGGTAAAAGCTTTCATTTGTGGATAAGGATTATCTGCATTTTGTTTTATATACCATGAATTTATCGCTATATGATGATGATAATTCTTATCGCTTAAGAAAACGGCTTTAGGAATATCATCATTCGTAATTTTAAAACCAAGAATTTGACTATAAAAATCTTTAGCTTTATCTAAATCGTCTACATGAAGATGTAGATGCCCGATGACTGTATCAACTGGAAGATTTCCGAAAATATCATCTTCATCACTGGCATAATATACGCCTTTATAATCAAAGGGAATGGTGTCCATTTTAACTCGATCCTTTTCATATTCCCAGTCTGTGTCATTCTTATCAAAAGCAATCTCGATTCCAATACCGTCAGGATCTTTCAAAGAAATCGCTTCACTTACTAAGTGATCTGCGGCACCGTCAATAGGAATTTGTCTTGTGATTAAATGCCGCAAGAATTTACTAAGATCTTTTCTTGTTGGCAGTAACAAAGCGAAGTGATAAATGTTCATTTTATTGTTAGTTACTAAAGTTTGTCTTTCGTATAATCTTAATAATTCATTTTTAAAATCAACTGTTAATGAAACGTATTCTATATTTTGTTCAAGTACTGAAAAACCGAGATTGTTAAGGTAGAAATCTAGACTTTTATTGATGTTTTTAACATATAAATCCACTCTTGATACATGGATAGAATCTTTGTGGTAGTAGTAATTCATTTAAATTTCCTCCTTTATGGTTATTATACCTAATCTTATATAAAACTAATCATCATATGCTTTTATATTTTTAAATAACAAAAAGAAAAAATAAGAAAAAAAAAGTTGCATTTTTATCAAAACTTTGATAATATATATATCGGCCTTTAATTTAGGATATGCCATTAACCCTTTTATCTGCATAATGCATAATCCAACACTTATGGCGAATTATGCGCTCATAGCTCAATTGGATAGAGCGTTTGACTACGGATCAAAAGGTTTCGGGTTCGACTCCTGATGAGCGCGCCATTTATACGGGAAGTAGCTTAGCTTGGTAGAGCGCCTGGTTTGGGACCAGGAGGTCGCAGGTTCGAATCCTGTCTTCCCGACCACTCAAAAAAAAAGACTAAGGCAACTTAGTCTTTATCTTTTAAATGGACCCTTAGCCAAGCGGTAAGGCACGGGACTGCAACTCCCCCACCGCCGGTTCAAATCCGGCAGGGTCCTCCATGAATTTAATACGGAGTTTATTTCTAAAACCGCTTAAAACATGCATTTTATGCGTATAATTGGCTGGTTTTACGGAAATAAACAACCTTTTCGATATTAGATTTAAATTATAAGACAAACTTGAATTCTAAAAGATGATTTTAGAACTGTAGTTTGTCTTTTTTTCGTTTAATGAGATAAATTACTCAACCGGATTTGAACTAGATAAATAAGCGGATTCGATGTTATAAGTGAATTGGTATGGGGTTTGAGTAATGTGTCTGCATGTTTTATGCAGAATAAGTTTTTTCATAAATAGTAATATAAGTATATGGAGGCATAGAAAAAGGCACATAGTTACATGTGCCTCTTAACAACCATATAATTTTGGAAAGCCTATTTCGAATTTATCACACTTTTTTTAAAGGGATTAATATTAAAAATTAATATTGAATTTAGCTAACCTTTTTTAGTAGTTTATCTGTATCTATTTCATATACAATTAGTGGTTTCATTTTTTCGGAAACAAACTCTTTGTTGATTGTTAAAATTATCTGATATTCTTTTTCGTGATTTGCTAACTCAAAATCCATTAAAGAATCAATAATTTTCAATATTTTGTCATGATCAATTCCAAAATTTTTAGGTGTGTCAATTAATAGAAGTTTAGGAAAAGGCATTTCATGCATTAATGATAATTGAAGCAATGATAAGTAATAATATAGTCTTCGTGGGGCTTTTACTGCAGCGTTAACATACTCATCATTATTAATCACAGGTTCATAATCGTCATTTATTCTAGCTGTAATAATTGAAGAATCATTTGTGGTTAATAACTCATTGTAAATTGTTGAAAAGTCACTAATTACGTGTTTCATTTTTTCTCTAACTTCTATTGATAGTTTTTCATATTGAAGCATTTGTTCTTTTTTTAATGCGAATAAATCATTTAGAACTTTCAATTCTTTTTCATGCTCAATGCTCATCGAAAATTCTTTTTCTAACGAAATTTTACTACTATTGAGTTCCTTAATTGCTTCGAGTGCAACTTTTGCATTTGCCAGGTATTTGCTGTTTGAACTTTCTATAGTTAGTATATTAATTTTTTCTTTTAGCATCTTAATTTCAGAGATTATTGAATCGAGTTTTTGTTTATTAACATCAATCTTCACTCGTATGATTTCAATACTTTTTTCCGTTGTTTGTATTGATTTCATACGAGAATATAAAATAGTCTCATGATCTTTTTGAGAATAGAAAAAGTTTTGATATTTTTTCTCATCCAATTTTTTCCCACAAATACAATGGTTTTCTTCTCTATCGGATAGAGATTCACCGCAAATAGGACATTTTTCAGAGTCTATAATCATCAATTTTTCTTGAGTATTGATAATCATGGTTAAATTACTGATTTCAATTTCTTGATATTTTTGTAAAGAGATAAAATCATACAATTCTCGATTCAAGCTTTCATATTCACGAAACAAAGTTTCTTTATTATTATAAAGTTCTCTCAAATGTATATAGAGACCCTCTAGGTCTTTTTGATCAATGTTTTTTGTATCTGAAGACTTGATATTATTAATCTTTATATTTTGCAAGTTCAGCTTTACTTCGATTTCTTCCAATGAAGCTTTTATGTGTTGCGGATTTCTAATTTCCGAATAATTAGTATTATATAGAATATTTTTTTTGATTGATTCAACTATTTTTTGCTGGTATTTTATTTGTGATTCTGATAATTTAACATCATTCAATATTTTATAGAACTCTAGTGCAGCATTATTAGTTGCTACTTCGAAAATAGTTTTTCTTAATAAGGATGAATCATTAACGAAATTTTGTTTTGCATCTGGCAATTTAAATACCTGATGCGCATCGGATAATTGATCGTGATACACCAATCTTAGTAAATCAGTAAAATTGAATGTGAAATCAATCACACCTTGATATAATTTGAATATTGGAATGTTGAATTTCTCTAAAATCCAATCTGAAAAAATAAACTCATTGCTTCTGCGATCTAAATAATAAATTTTAGGTGATTTATCGCTACAAATTACAGTGATAAAATTTCTATCTTTTTGACACATTTTTCTTAAAAAAATCATTTCCTCATTATTTATTTTTAGTGATAGCTCTACATAGGCATTTTTATCTTCAGTAATAATTAATTCTTTTTGCTTGCTATCATCATAGAACATGTATACTGTTCCACCTAACCCGAAGTAAATCAGGTTCATAAAAGTCGTCTTTCCAGTTGCATTTGCTCCCGTAACAATATTCAAACCATTTTTAAGTTTTGGACTTTCATAATGGAAATTATCTCCGTTATAACTCACTTTATCTATTATGATATTATTCATTTGCTGTCACCACCCCAAAAACTCTGCTATGGTAATTTTGTTCAGTAGTTGATGGAATCCTACTATAAATTTTTCTTAATCGACCAACATTTTCTGATAAGGGTTTATATATGTCATTTTCAAAAAGACTTAACGAATTTTTATTAACGTAAATTGAAGTTTCTCCATTACAAATACTCAATCCAATTATATTTTTAATGTGTAGTAGATTAAGAACTCTATTTACCACTGGCATAACTAATTTTGATTTTAATTTTAAATTCATGAGAATTTCATACTCTTTCTTATTCATTAGTTCATTGTTAATGGATCCATTTACTACATTTATATATTCTTCAGAAGTGACAATATATATTAATGACGAAAGTTTTATTGGATCTTTAAAACTTTTTTCAATGCTAAATCTTTCGAATCCGCTTAGAATCATTATTATATTTTGAGCAATGAAAATAGGATCCATATCAATTATATATTTAAGTCTCTTATCGTTTTCCATTTTCTTCACCTCTCAACTTGAAATCTAAATAGCACTCATCGAATAAAATATTAATAGTTCTGCATATCATATCTTTCGATTTAAATTTATAGCTATAATCTTTTAACCGATCTGTCAATTTAATTTCCACATAATCACACATGTCAACAAGAAATTCATCAATTGATATCATTGTGCTTGGAAATACATTCCCCTTTTGGAATGTTTGAAGTAGATATTCCATACAGAATTCATAAATAGTTTCTTGATATGCGCTTTTCTCATCAGAGTTAGCAATTTCAAAATCTACTTTTCCTCGTGAGATTGAAATGTTATATTGATCTAATCGTTGTTTGTTAGTAATTTCACAAACGTCATTTATTTTTTCTTCCATTGATCTAAAATCAAGTCTGCGTTCCTCGGTTAAAATATCTGCAGGTTGTGCCATTGCCTTATAACCCACATTTGAAAACTTATAAAAAGCGAGTTCAAGTGAGGTTGCAGTTAACATTGATCGATAACACGGAAAAGCATCGAGAGCTTCTTTTTCAAATAGTTGGACAAGATAATCAAAAAATATATCCTCTTTCCCTTTGAACCCTGCCCCATACCATTCAATTTGTTTTATTAAATTGAGTGATTGAACTATTAAATCATCAAGTGAAGTGACATTAAAATACCAAGTGATTCTTGAAAGAAAATCAATAATATTTACTCTATTTGATACCGGGTCAATATTCAATATTCTTGCTATAACATTTACCACAATGTTTGTATAATCAGGTAAATCCTTACTGGTTAGTATATCCAAGAAATTGATATTATTTTTTCTTAATTCAACAATTTCATCAGCTATAATGATTGCTGTAGCATTTTCAGACTTAATTCCAGACGTTGAAAAAAAATTAAAATATATTCCTTGTCGACCATCAAATTGAAGGTAATTGCCATAGAAATTATTTAATGTATTTTTTATCTCCTCAGAATTAATGCTGAAATCTGAAGCATAGTTTTTCATCTGAGATATTGTTGTTTTGTTTGAATTGTAATCTAGCTCAGCCATATCATCGAGATATTCGATTGCAAAACTAGTGCTAGAGGAAACTCCTGAACTCAAACTATCTCCCAATTTTTTTCTTTTCTCTTCTTCAACTTTATGTTTAAGCAAACTAAAAGTTGCAAAATAACTTTGCAGTTTTATTCCAATAAGATTATTAATATTTTCAGCTCTGCTCATAATCCCTCCCGGAAAATTAATAAAACATACATTACGAATAGATTTTAGTTTATTATAACATGTATTACATGTTTCCGTAAAGGGAGTTAAATATTCTTGCGAATCCGAGAGTATTTCATAATTATTAGGAGTTCAACGATCGTTTTGTATTTGAGGTATAGACTATTGCCAAAGACAGTATATTTTAGAAAAATAGTAAACCATGTTCAGCATTATGATCAGTCTTTCTGATTCGGTATTGAATTGAACCAGAATATAGTAATTCCTGAGATAAATTAATATTCTCATAATCATTACGTTTACCCATTACAAAGATGATTTTGTTACGTTCAAGTACAATCAGTTTAGAGAAGAACTTCTTGTACGGGAACTCTTCAATTGAATTAATAGGAAGAGAATATTCTTTAAGAAGTGATTTGATTCTAATCAAATAGTTATCCACGTTTAGATCTATCATAATCTTATTTTGAAGGTCAGCAACCTGTATTTTTAAATCATAAATATCTTTATTGATTTGATCGATAACAGCCTTATGGAAACCATCCGTTTCTGATATCATCTCGTTTAACTTCAATTCTGAGAGCGATAATTTCGTCTGTGTTGCTTTTAGTTCTTGTTTTGCTATAACGAGTCGTTCATCGTTATTCAAAGCCCTAGTGAGGCTGTTTATAAAGGTGTTTTTGTTTTTAATGATTAAGTTGATTTGATTTACAATCTCTTGATCTATGACATCACAAGATAAGGTATCAGCAACACATGTTTTCTTTGATGCATTTGATAAACACTGTAAAAACCTATTTGCGAAGGAACTAGTATTCTTATTGACTTTCATGTTGAAATGTTTTCCACAATGAGCACATCTAACAAAGCCAGTATAAGGGGTATCTTTTGTACCAAAGGTTTCTTCCATATTTTTGATATTGCTCTTTTGATATTTAATACTTTTTTGTTTTCTTATTTCTTGAACTTTGTTAAATATAGCTAAAGATATGATTGCTGGATGTGAATCTACTACATAAAATTGTGAGAGTTCACCTTTGTTATTGACGGTATGTTTAGACTTGAAAGATGGTCGATATGTTTTTTGCAATAATGCATTTCCGGTATATTTTTCATTCTTTAGGATGCCATAAACAGCAGTTTTGCTCCATTGTTTATTACCAAAAGTTGTGGGGATGTTATGATCCTCTAAATATTTCATAATAGGAGCTGCTCCAACCCCATCTAAGAACATTTCATATATCTTTCTAACTGTTGAAGCTTCTTGTTCATTGATGACTAGTTTTCCAGATTCATCATGATCATAACCAAGCATTCTCTTTGTAACAACATGAAACTCTCCTTTTTCAAATCTTTTTGTATTTCCCCATTTTACATTTTCACTAATGGATCTTGATTCTTCTTCAGCCATTCCACTTAAGATGGGCATAATTAGCTCAATCTTTGGATCGAAAGTTGAGATGTTCTCTTTTTCGAAGAACACTTCAACATTTTTATTTTTTAGCTCTTGTATTAACTTGATACTATCAAGTGTATTTCTAGAAAACCTAGAGATTGATTTTGTAATAATTAAATCAATTAGTCCATTTCTTGCAGCTTCAATCATCAAATTAAACTGTGTTCGTTTGGTGATATTGGTTCCACTTTTACCTTCGTCTGCATAAACTCCTACAAAGTTCCAATCAGGATTGCTCATGATTTGTTTGGCATATGTTGATACTTGTGTATCAAAACTTAATAGTTGAACTTCAGAAGAAGTAGAAACCCTTGCATAAGCACAGACGTTTCGCTTTTTTTTATGAAGGGATAAATCTTTATAATTAATAACTTCCTTTAGTTCAATCATATAAGCTCATCTCCAATTTCAATAAC
>JBAYZV010000058.1:0-10241 GCA_041672325.1 Candidatus Izemoplasmatales bacterium | reverse complement strand
TCGACAGATACTAGAGGCCTTCATCATTTAGTATGGGAAATTATTGATAATTCCATCGATGAAGTTTTAGCAGGTTTTGGAACATTTATAAAAATAGAAGTCAAAGAAGACAATTCTATTGTCGTTACTGATGATGGACGAGGAATGCCTGTCGACTTACATATATCAGGAATTACTGGAGTAGAAGTTATTTTTACTAAACTACATGCAGGAGGTAAGTTTTCAGCTGAAGGAGCATATAAAGTATCCGGAGGATTACATGGGGTTGGTGCTTCAGTTGTAAATGCCTTAAGTGAATTTTTACAAGTTACAATCCACCGTGATGGTAAAATGTATATGATGCGTTTTGAAGATGGCGGTAAGAAAGTAAAAGAGTTAGAAGTGGTTGGCGAAACAAGGAAAACTGGTACAGAAGTTTGGTTTAAACCTGATCAAAAGATTTTTTCAACAACACTATTTAATTATCAAACTTTAGAAGAGCGGATTAGAGAAAGTGCATTTTTAATTAAAGGATTAAAAATGCAGTTAATAGATTATCGTTCTAAACAAAGACAAACTTTTGTTTATGAAAAAGGTATTAAAGAATATGTACTATATATTGATAAAAGTAAGGGTCCTCTTCATGAACCTGTTTATTTTTATGGAGTTCAATCTAAAATAGAAGTTGAAGTTGCATTTGGTTATACAAAAGCTTTTAGTGAAAACATTATATCTTTTGTTAATAATGTAAGAACAAAAGATGGCGGAACTCATGAAACGGGTTTTAAGTCTGCTTTTACGAAAATATTTAATGATTATGCTAGACGAATGAATCTTATGAAAGAAAGAGATGCCTCGTTAGAAGGTACTCACGTAAGAGAAGGATTAACAGCTATTATTTCTATTCGTGTTCCTGAGGATTTATTACAATTTGAGGGACAAACAAAGAATAAACTAGGGTCGCCAGAAGCTCGACCTGCAGTAGAAGCAGTAGTTTCTGAAAAACTCAATATATATTTAACTGAAAACCCTAAGACAGCTGCGTCTTTAATAGAAAAAGCAGTCGATGCTAGGAATGCATGGGAAGCAGCTCGAAAGGCAAGAGATGATGCTAGATTAGTTAAAAAAATTAAAAAAAGAGAAACTATACTTTCTGGTAAATTGGCACCAGCAAGTAGTAAAAATAGCGACATAAAGGAATTATTCTTGGTGGAAGGTGATTCTGCCGGTGGGTCAGCTAAACAAGGACGTGACCGTGTTTTTCAGGCGATATTACCTTTAAGAGGAAAAGTTATAAACGCAGAAAAACAAAGAATGGAAGAAGTTTTTAAAAACGAAGAAATTTCAACTATTATTTATACTATTGGAGCTGGAATAGGTAGCGAATTTGATGTTACTAAATCAAATTACAATAAAGTCATCATTATGACAGATGCGGACACAGATGGTGCTCATATTCAAGTACTTTTAATCACGTTTTTCTTTAGATATATGCCAGAATTAATCGAGAATGGAAAATTATATATTGCTCAACCACCTTTGTATAAGATTTCCTCTGGAAAAAAAGAATCAGTTTATGCGTGGAACGAAGAAGAAAGAGAAGAAATATGTCGTAAATTCAAGACATATACTATTCAACGTTATAAAGGTTTAGGTGAAATGAATTCTGGACAATTGTGGGAAACAACAATGGATCCAAAATCAAGAACTTTAGTTCAAGTGAGAATCGAAGATTTAGCTGAAGCTGATCAAAGAATCTCTGTCTTAATGGGTGATAAGGTTGAACCTAGAAAAGAATGGATTGATAATAACGTTTCTTTTGAAAATGAAGATGATGATTTTATGATTGAAGGTGTTATCGGTGGCTAAATCAGTAAAGAAAAAAATCGATGATTTTTTAGTAGAAAAAATTATACCAATAAATTTAGAACAGATTGTTGGGGAACGATTTGGTAGATACTCTAAATATATCATTCAAGATAGAGCTCTTCCTGATGTTAGAGATGGCCTTAAGCCAGTTCAAAGAAGAATCCTCTTTGCAATGAATGAACTTGGAATGGGCTCTAACAAAGCATATAAGAAGTCTGCTAGAATAGTTGGAGAAGTTATAGGTAAATATCATCCTCATGGAGATACAAGTGTTTATGATGCTATGGTTAGAATGTCACAACCATGGAAGTTAGGTACACTTTTGATTGATATGCACGGGAACAATGGATCAGTTGATAATGATCCTGCCGCTGCTATGCGTTATACCGAAGCTAGATTAACTGTTTTTGCGGAAGCATTATTGAAGGATATTGATAAAAAAACGGTAACTTTTATACCAAACTTTGATGATTGTGAATTAGAACCAGTTGTTTTACCGGCTAAATTTCCTAATATTTTAGTGAATGGTGCTTCGGGAATGGCCACTGGATACGCGACCAATATACCACCTCATAATTTAAGTGAAGTTATTAGAACAACAATCTATAAAATAAAGAATCCTCAAGCTGATATTGATGATTTGTTAAGAATTATGCCAGGTCCTGATTTCCCTACCGGAGGTATTATTGAAGGAACAAAAGAAATTAAAAAAGCTTACCAAACAGGTAAAGGGAAAATTGTTATAAAAGCAAAAGTAGAGATAGAAGATACTTCATTAGTTATAACAGAAATACCATATGAAGTGAATAAAGCAGAATTAGTTCGTAAGATAGATGAAATACGTGTCCAAAAAAGAATTGATGGTATTTTAGAAGTTAATGATTTATCTGATCGTGATGGAATAAGAATATCGATAAAACTGAAAAAAGAGATTTCATCAGAATTGATTCTAGCTTATTTATATAAAAACACAGATTTAAGCGTTACTTATAATTACAATTTAGTTGCGATTAGTCAAAGAAGTCCAAAACTTCTTTCAGTAGATGAGGTTTTAAATCAATATATTCAACATCAAAAAGAGATGATTAGAAATAGATCTAATTATGAGTTAAATCAGACTGAAAAACGCCAACATATTGTTGCTGGTTTCTTGAAAATGGTCAGTATTTTAGATGAAGTCATTGAATTAATTAGAAGTTCATTAGGAAAGAAAGATTCAATCAACCGTTTGGTTGAAAGATTTGAGTTTACTGAAAATCAAGCAGATGCAATTGTTTCATTACAATTATATCGTTTGTCAACTACTGATGTGACTCAAATGCAAAATGAAAGTGAAGAATTGACAAGAACAATTAAACGCTTAGAAAAGATACTTAGTAATGAACAGGAACTTGAAAATGCTGTGGTTGCTGAATTAGAAGAGATTCTTAATAACTATCCAGTTGAAAGAAAATCAATTATAGCTGGTCAAATCCAAAAAGTAGAAATAGATGAACAGGAATTAATCGAAAACGAAAATGTAATGTTTGTTGTTTCTAAAGATGGATATATCAAGCGTACTTCATTAAAATCCTATTTAGCAACAACAACTGATACTGGTTTAAAAGACGGAGATATGATTTTAAAGCAAAGTGAAGTGAATACGAGAAACACTATATTATTTTTCACTAATTTTGGTAATTTCATAGCCTTACCAGTTTACAAAGTACCAGATATGAAATATCGTGATTTAGGGGATTATATTGGTAATTACGCACAATTAGTTGATAAGGAAGTAATTGTTGATTATCTTGTAATTGATGAATTTGATGAATTAAGAGATGTATTAGTTGCAAATCAAGATGGTCAAATTAAAAGAGTGTCTTTAAGTGAATTTCAGAAAACAAGAATAAATCGTACATTTAATTGTTTGCCAGCAAACAGATTAAATCCATTAGTTAGTGTGGATTTACGTGAAGAGTTTGATCGAGATATTGTTTTAGCTTCAGAAAATGGTTATATTTTAAAATATCCACTAGATGAAGTAGCTGTTCAGTCATTGAACGCTAAAGGTGTAAAAGGAATTAATCTTCGTGATGATAAATTAGTTGGAGCTAAATTTACTACAACAATTATTAAAGATGAACTCTTGTTATTAACAAATAGAGGTGGCTTAAAACGAGAATTTATAGCTAATATAGATTATAGTCATCGTCCTGCTAAGGGGAAACGTTATCTAAAAACAGTTCAAAGTAATCCTTATCGCTTTGTGGGTATGGCTGCTGAAAATATCTTTAGACTAAAAGACTGTTTAACGGTAAGATTGTTAGCTAAAAAAGGCGGGATAACAATCTCAGGGGCAGATTTAAAAGCTGATCGTTTTGAAAATGGAATTCAATATTTATCAAAATCTAGCAACCCGTTAGCTGTTCTACTAGAGATAAATAATTATCATGATAACAAGAATGTTTTAATAAACTTAATGAATGTTATTGAATCGGAAGAAGTTGAAGAAACCGATGAAGTAATGAATGACTTAGCCAAAATAATTTCTAGTTCTAACTCATCAGAAGAATTCATTGATGAAAAAGATGATGATATTGATTCTACAAACATTGATTCGGATGAAGAATCTACTGAAGAAGACGAAAATCTAGATGATTACATTGTTCAACAAACTTTGTTTTAAAGAAAAGAGGAATAGTATGAAAAAATTTTTATTAATTATATTTTTATCTTTAGTACTTGTCAGTTGTGATTTTGGCGCTGAGCAAACAACTAAAGAACCAATTGTCATTGATACTGATAATTATATTGAAATCACAAATGTTGAAGAATTAAAAAATATCGAAATGAATAAATCTTATATATTGATGAATGATCTTGATATTTCAGGAGAAGAATGGGAACCACTTGGAACTTATAGTTCTCCTTACTTAGGTAATTTTGATGGTAATGGTATGACAATATCCAACCTTACAATAACAATGGATCATCAACATAATGGTTTATTTGCATGTGTAGATGGAAATATTTCAAATCTAAAGATTATTGATTTCTCAATTAACTATGAAACAGAATTAATAACTTTTTCAGGCGGATTAGCAGGTACTGTATCGGGTAAAGTTCAAAATGTTGAAGTTGATGGAACTATTTCAATAAATAATACAAAATCAAATGTTTATGCTGGCTTATTAGTTGGTATGGCTGAAAAAATGTATGCTAACGAAGAATTTGCTAATTTTCTACCATCAATAATTGTCGGAAATACTGCTAATGGCACTATAGATGTCAACGCTGAAAAAATCGTTTTTGTCGGTGGCTTAATCGGAAAAAGTTTAAATTCTAGAATCTATGAAAATTTTGTGAGTTCTACCTTAAATGCAATTTCTTTAAATAATAAATCACATGTTGGTGGATTGATTGGACATAATTATAGTGGAATAACTTCAGGCTATGAAGAAGAAAGAATTCTATTGAACATTTCCATATATAGCAATATTTCAAACAGTATTATTACTAATGAAGCGCAAGGCTATGCTTCACATACTGGTGGTTTAATCGGATATAATAATTATGGATATGTCTTTAATAATTTTAGTAAGACAGATATAACTGCAAGTGGATTAGAAAACTGTTATGGTTATTTAGTTGGAGAAGATTGGAATAGTGAAAATAAAGACTCTATAGCTATTGGTAACGTAGAAACGCTTAATCAAACAGATATGGAAAACTATTTTAACAATATATACGGAAGAAGTTATGGAGACTATTCATTAACTAATAGCTATTGGTATAGTGAAACAAATCAAGATACTGAAGATTCAAATTTCACATTGAAAAGTAATCTAACTAGCCAGGCATGGTATACTGAAAATCTTGAATGGGATATTGATTTTATTAATCAAATTATCGGACTAATTGAATAATTTTTGATAAAGGAGGATTTAGAATGAAGTGTCTAGAAAGAATTAAAGTAAATCTAGTTACTCATGAGGTATTTAATAATACTACGAATCTGTATTTTGAAATGGGCAAAAACCCTCTATATGAAACTGTTTTTCAAAAGAACATAGAATATATAAAAAATGATGTAGCTAATCAAAATGCTGAGTATTTTTTTAAATTATTTTTTTCTACTGACTTTAAAATAAAAGATAATCGATATCGTACACTACTTTTAGATTCTTCAGTTGCGAATAATAAGGCAGAACAATTATATAAAAATTTAATCATGATTTTTAGAAGAATACATGTAGAAAGCCAAGAACCTTTTAATCTTCAACTAGGAGAAATAAATGATTTATTTAATTTAATGTTTATCGGAGTTTTAAATAAAGAAAAGCTTAAATATCGTAAGTTTGGGACAAAAAAAGGTATGTTTATGTCTGAGACTTCTTCAATGAGAGAAGAATTGGAAAAATACTTAGTAGATATCAATCATATTATAAAAGAAAAAAGTATTGAGCCAATTTTCTTGTATCTAAATTTTTTTATTGACTTTGTTAACATGAATGTTTTTGATATGCCATATAATGAGAGCTTAGGAGTTTTAATCTTTTATATTCTTATGATTGAAAATCATTTTAAAGCTGCTAATTACTTATCATTCTTCCAAAGATTGAATATCTATAAAGCAGATTATCAAGATATAATTAGTCACATAGATATTCAAAGCAAACAAGGTTTGCCAGATTTAATGCCATTAATGAATTTCTTTATTAATATATTTAATGGGTTCTATATAGAACTCAAAGAGGTCTCAAGAGACTATGAGTATGATGAAAGCTTATCAATTAACAAAACTGACTATGTAGAAAATACAATATATAAATTAGGTGATGTTTTTTCAAAAGAAGATATCCGTGAGAAACATCCTTCAATTTCAGATTCAACGATTAATAGAACTCTTAAACGTATGGCTGATGATAACATTATTAGAGCTGTTGGAGTCGGACGAAGTGCTAAATGGGTTAAGATAGCTAAGAAAGAAGTTAAACAAAAATTTGAGGGTCAAATTAGAATGAATTTAGGTGAATAGCATGGATGATTATGTAATAAATTTAATAAAAAACGCTCTTAAAGAAGATATACCAAAAATTGATGTGTCAAGTGAGTACTTGTTTAGTAATGAGCAATCTTTCGGAAATTTCATCGCTAAAGAAGAAGGTGTTATTTCTGGAATAGATGTCTGCCAAGAGGTTTTTAAACAAATAGATAATGATATAAAGTTTACAGTTTTTAAACAAGATGGAACTTTTGTTAAAACTGGTGAAATAATTGCTAACGTATCTGGTCTTACAAAATCAATTTTAAAAGCTGAAAGAGTTGGCTTAAACTTTTTACAGCGTATGTCTGGTATTGCGACAATGACAAAAAGATTTGTACAGGAAGTAAGTGGTTATAATACTGAAATTCTAGATACAAGAAAAACAACACCTTTGCTTAGGATTTTAGAAAAGCAAGCTGTACGTGATGGAGGCGGCACGAATCATAGAATGAATTTATCTGATATGGTTATGTTGAAGGATAATCATCTTAAGAGCGCTAGTTCTATCAAAGAAGCAGTGTATAAAGTGCGAAACGCAATTGGAAAAAGTTTAAAAATTGAAGTCGAAGTTGAAACTATTGAACAATTCAAAGAAGCCCTATTAAGTGATTGTGATATTATTATGCTTGATAACATGAATAATGATATGATGAAAACTTGTGTAGAGTTGAATAATAAAAAGAAAAAAATCGAGGCAAGTGGTAATATGACTTTGGAAAGAGTCAAATCAGTAGCAGAAACAGGTGTTGATTATATTAGTGTAGGTGGTTTAACACACTCATATAAATCTATGGATATTTCACTAAAATTTTAAAAAGAATTGGAGTTGTTTTATTTGATTAAAAGTAAATATTTTTGGAAAATGCAAGCAGAAGAAGTCGTTACTGATAAAGATGTTTTTAGAACTCTTTTAAAAAATCGTAATATTTCTGATTATGAAACATTTTTTTCTATGGGAAAAGAGCGGTTGCATGATCCATTTTTGCTTAACGATATGCAAAAAGCCGTTGATAGAATCAATGAAGCTATTTCAAAAAAAGAGTTAATAATGATTTTTGGTGATTATGATTGTGATGGTATTAGTGCCATATCGGTCTTATATCGTTCTTTGATAAAAGCTGGAGCGATTGTAAAATATGATCTTCCAGATCGATATAGTGAAGGCTACGGTCTTAACGAAAGAGCTGTTTCTGATATTATAAATGCAAATGTTAAATTAGTAATTACTGTTGATAACGGAATTACTTGTGATAATGAAGTGGGGTTATTAAATAGCGCCGGTATTGACACTATCATTACTGACCATCATGAACCAGGAGATACAATACCACAAGCTTTAGCTATTGTTCATCCAAAATTAAGCCCCAATTATCCTTTTACAGAAATTGCTGGAGTAATGGTAGCTTATAAACTATCTAAAGCGTTATTAAATGAAGATCTTAATGATTTATTAGATTTAGTTATGATTGGAACCATTGCGGATTTGATGCCGTTAGAAGATGAAAACCAAGCAATGGTTAATTTAGGTATTGAGAGAATTAAAAACACAAAAAACATCGGATTGAGAAAATTATTAGATTATAGTAATCTTGATGTTATTAATGTTACAGCTATTGCTTTTAAAATAGCTCCAAAGATAAACAGTAGTGGAAGATTAAATAAAGCAAAAGAAGCGGTTGAATTATTAGTTACTGATGATATAAAAAGAGCTAATGAATTAATTATAGAAATAGAGAAAAATCATGATTTACGTAAAAAACTTACAGAAGACGCTTTTGCGATTTGTGAAGATTTAGTAAATCCAAATGATAGAGTTATAGTCGTCGCTTCAGAAAAATTACATGAAGGTGTAATCGGCATTTGTGCTCAAAGAATTGTAGAAAAATATCAAAAATCCACAATTGTAATAACAATTGATGATGATAATCTCGGTAAAGGATCCGCAAGATCCTATGGAGATGAAAATATTCTGGAAATGCTTAATGATAATTCTGCTTATTTAGAAAGATATGGTGGACATTCACAAGCAGCTGGACTTCAGATTAGATTATCAAATCTTGAAGATTTCAAAAAGCGATTAAATGAACAAAACATTAAATCTACAATTCCTGTTTTAAAAGTTGATATGGAAGTATATTTACCAAGAATCCAGATAACAACCATAAAAAGCATTCAAGATAAATCGTTTTTTACAGCTTCTTATGTTGTAAAAAACTTAAAAGTCTTAAAAAAACAAATTCTAAATCAAAAACATACAAAATTACAACTTGAAATTGATGGTTATATCTATGATGCTCTTGATTTCAACAGTTTGGAATATTATTATATTCTTAATCCAGGTGATGTTATCAACGTTTGTGGTGGACTAAGTGTTAATTCTTTCCGTAATAGAGAAAACTTACAAATAATGATAAGAGATATTGAATGTAACAATTTACAGATTCTTGATTATCGCAAACAAAATTTTAGAGTTCTTCCGTATTTAAGAGACAATTTAATCATTTATAATGATTCTTACATTATTGAAGAAGATAATTTTAAAGAAAAATTTAATAATTTTAAGACATTGGCTTTACTACCGAAAGAAAAGAAGTATAATCTTAATCAATTACTTGACAGGAAGGAACTAGGAAAAGTATACTTATACTTTGAAAAGCTTAATCATTTTACTTTAGATGATTTAAACTATAATTTGTTTTCTGATTTTGTTTTTGATAAAGCTTTAAGGATATTTACAGAATTAGGCTTAATAGAGATTAATAATGATACATATCATGTGGAGAAGAAAACCTTGAAGATGAACTTGAATACTTCATTGACATATCGGAATCTTTTGGAAAAATTTCAACAAATCAACTTTATTTATCAAAGTGACAAAAACATACTTGATGCCTATTTTAGGCAAATTTTGGAGGAAAATAATGAAATATCAAGACTATATAACTAATGTACCTAACTTTCCTATAGAAGGAATTCAATTTAAAGATATTACACCGCTAATTGGAGAAGGTGAAGTTTTTCATAAAGCAATTGATGAATTAGCAGAATTTTCAAAAGAACTAAATGCAAATAAGGTTATTGGGCCAGATGCTAGAGGATTTATCATCGGAGCACCAGTAGCTTATGCATTAAATGCAAGTTTTATTCCTGTTAGAAAACCCGGCAAATTACCTAGGGAAGTAATTAGTTATGACTATGAACTCGAATACGGAAAGAACACATTATGTATGCACAAAGATTCTGTTAAACCTGGCGACAGAGTTGTGATTATTGACGACTTGTTAGCTACAGGCGGAACTATGGAAGCAACTATTAAACTTGTTGAATCAGCTGGTGGTAAAGTTGTTGGACTAGGTTTTATGAT
>JBAYZV010000057.1:0-10621 GCA_041672325.1 Candidatus Izemoplasmatales bacterium | reverse complement strand
CTACAGTGGATACATATACTACCGCACTTAGTTCTACTTTAAGTGATATAACTTTTGATGAATTAAATATAGCATCAGGGGCTTATATAAGGATTGTGGTTGGTATAAATGCTTCTAGCAAGAATAGTGGCTTAGCTTTTACTGGAATAAAAATTACTGGAATCCCGGAGGCATAACCCCTGTAGATTCAACACCACCAGAGATAACTGTAAATAATCCAATTTACACTTATTCTATAGGGGATACAGTAAGTTTAGGTTGTACAGCTACAGATAATGTAGATGGTACTGTAACTTGCTCTTACTCTGGAACAGTAGATTCTAATGTACTTGGTGAATATCCAATTATTTATACAGCTACTGATTCTTCTGGTAATACAGCTACATTAGAAAAAATGTATTTCATTGTAGAGGAATTAGACCCTTTAAATTGGGATTTAGATACATATTATGATGATGCTGAAGGTTTAACTGGAGAACAGTTATTATCAGCATTAAGAACAATTGTTAATACAGGATTTATTGGGATAAATTATGGAGATTCTAGATATATACTAGATGATACAGATGCTGATCCGAATATCCCCGGAAATGTTATACTAGTTTACCGTCAAACATCTGTAGATGGTACTTGGGATGAGGGTTCAACTTGGAATCGAGAACATGTGTGGCCACAATCTCTTTTAGGAACTGATGTGGCTAACTCCACTATTAGTATAGGTACTGATTTGCACAATTTAAAACCTGCAAATCCAAGTGAAAATTCATCACGTGGAAATGAGTATTTCGATAATATTGATACTGGTAGTACATATGAACCACCGGATGAAGTGAAAGGTGATATAGCTAGAATATTATTTTATATGATAGTTATGTATGATTATCTTAATCTTGTTGATGATGTTCCCGAACTGCATGAGATGGCTTTGTTAGGTGTATTATTATCATGGCATGAAGCAGATCCAGTTGATGCGTTTGAAGAAAACAGAAATGAAGTTATTTATTCTTATCAAAATAACAGAAATCCATTTATTGATTATCCACATTTTGTAGAGATGATATTTGAAAATCATGTATATTATAATTAGATTTAATAGTTGTTTAAGACAGCGACATAGTCGCTGTCTTTGTTTTATTTGGTTAGTGTGTTGCTTTAAAGAACTTTAATGTGATATACTTTTATTAAGAAAAGTACAAGGAAGTGTGGTTTATTGATGAGAAAATTTATGGTGTTTCTTTTTTTTGTAAGCTTGATTTTTATGATTGGTTGTAATTCAAACACATTAAATACAAAACAATTACAACTTGCAACGCCACAGAATTTATTATTTGATGGAGTTGTTAAGTGGGGTAGTGTAGATAATGCATTAAATTACGAAGTTAGTATTAATGGCACTAATTATTTAGTTGATGATAATTTCTATATAATTGTTGAAGAGGGCCAATATGAAATTACTGTTATTGCTAAAGGGGCTGGTTATTTAGATTCTTTAGTATCTGATTTATTAATTATTACAGTTGATTACGAAGCTGAAGTTGATTTTAGTTTTGATTTAAATGGTAATCTTTTATCTTGGACAGATGTTCAAGATGCAGTTGGGTATAATTTGTACATTGATGCAGTCAAATATGAAACTGATACTAATAGTTTCGATATCAGTGATATCAAATCAGGGGTTCTAAGAATTACTGTTCAAGCAGCTTATCCTGTGGGGGTATCAAATGTGTCTAGTATTTTTACTTTAGCTAATGATTTAAGTGAAAATTCAGAAATTGCTTTACAATATAGTATTAATTCAACTGCTGATATAATACTTTGGGAAAGCTTTACTGGTCCGATTTATATTATGTCTTCAGATGGATTGTTTTTAGATAATAGTAGTGTTTTAAATATAGATGAACAACAAGTAAGTATTTTATCTAGTTATATAAAGAATCAAAATGTAACAAATGAGGAAGAAGAACATGTCTTGTTTTATATTATTAGTCAAAACGTTAAAACACCAATAAATGTTAAAGTGACAAATAACTTAAATCCATATATCATTAGTCAATCAGTGAGAACTGTAGATGGAAGTAAAGATGTTAGTTTTCAGTTTGAACTTTTTGGTGGAACATTCTTTTCAGTAAATGGAACAAAGGACGATGTTGTGTTATATGAAACAACTAGTAGTGTATTAGTTGTTAAGAAAGAGTTTATTACAGGGAAATTTGAAGAAAAAGATTCTTTTGTTTTAAGTTATGTTATTAACAAAGATGAAGATTCTGTGATTGGATATTTAAATTTTAATAAACAATAATACAATAAAATAAGTTATGTTTTAATCTTAACTATAATATGTTAAAATATTGAAGCGGAGTATATAAAGATTAAAGAGATTATAAAGAGGTAAAACTAATGTTAGAAAAGATAATAAAAGATCATATGGAAAATATACCTGAAACAATGATTATTCTTGGCTCAGGAATTCAAGATGTTACATATGAACTTGATAAGAAAAAGAAAGTATCATATCAAGAATTATTTGCATTTAAGACCGATGAAAGTATTGGCCATAGTGGAGATTTATATATGGGCTTCATAAATAAAATACCAGTTTTAATGTTAGCTGGAAGAAGGCATTATTATGAAGATGTAAGTGATAAAGATATGCGAATGATGATTCAATCATTCGCAAAAATAGGAGTGAAGAATATTATTATTACTAATGCTTGTGGTAGCATGAACAAGGATTTTAGACCAGGAGATATTATGGTGATTGAAGATCATATTAATATGATGGGAAGAAATCCTTTGGTAGGTAATAATGAATCTTCTTTAGGTCCAAGGTTTGTGGATATGTCTGAACCTTATGATATAAAATTTAGAAAAGTTATTGATCAAGCAGCAAGTGATTTAAGTATTGATATTAAGCATGGTGTTTATGTAAGTTATATTGGGCCTAGTTATGAGACTAAAGCAGAAATAAGAGCTTTTAAGATTTTGGGTGGCGATGTTGTGGGAATGAGTACTGTTCCAGAAGTTATTATTGCTAGACATGCTAATATGAGAGTGTTAGGGTTGTCTATCATAACTAATATGTCTACGGGAATATCTGAGAATAAGTTATCGCATGAGGAAGTTTTAGAAGTTGGTAAAATTACAGTAAAGAAACTGTCAAAATTATTAGTTAGTTTTTTAAAAGAAATTAATAAGTAAAGAATAAGTTATTATAGAAAAAGAATATATTATAAGATAAATTAAGCAGAAATGATGTTTATACATGATTTCTGCTTTTTTATGTGCGTTATTTTAACATAATACATATTTTTACTAAAGATATAAAATATTAACTAAATGAATAACCAAAATTTAAATGATTATTTCATTTTGATTTATCTAGAAAATACTATTTATACAAAATGTTATAGACTCTCATTCTTTTTTCTTATTAATGTATTAATTGATTCTTTATTTATGTAATTAAACTTTATATCTTAACTCAAAATTGTTATAATATCATTAGTGATAAATGTTAGAGGTGAACCTGTGGCTTATAAAAGAAATGCTTTACTAGAAGAACTATTTAACTTAAGGGATAATTTAAGATTAAAGCTTTTATCCATTGGAGAAGAAAAGCTTATTTGTAATGATGAAGCTTTAGTAAGTATGGCAAAGATTAAACCTACACGCTTGAGTGATTTTTTAGCTATATCAGGGTTAGATAGTGACTTCTTAGAAGAGTTTGCTCATTTATTTTTGGATTTAATTTCAGTGCTTACAAAAAAAGATATAAAAAAAGTCAAAGTATCAAAAGAAGCTTCTATAGTGCTTGATAGATATAAAGATAGATTAACTGATATATCTAGATCTAATCCTAATTTATATATGGGAAGAATTGAAAAACTTAGAAGTTTTGATTTATATAATGAAGAACGTTTAAATGACTTAAATGATTTTTTATCTTTAAGAAAAAAATCATTAAAGTTTGATGCGAGTATAGAAAGTGAATTTAATAACCTAACTACCTTATATCGTTATATAAACAAAGACTTTAAAGATTTTGGAACATATCATCTTTATTTAGCTTATCCATATGTTGAAGGTATATTTAAAAAAGACAATTTTGCGATTAAAGCACCACTTGCTTATTTGCCAGTCAAACTAGAAAGAATAAGAAAGAATTATACTCTGTTATTTGACAGTGATAAGGATATTGTCATTAACCGAGATCTATTATTAACTGTTTTAAAAATGGAGAAGAGTTCTTTAGAAAAAGATTCTCCAGAATTAAGTGATTTATCCCATAAAACAATAAAAGAGGTTTTAATTCCGTTTTATAATTTACATGGATTAAATATAAAAATGGAAAGAACTAGTGAGTTCATTTCTTTTAAGAATGAACTCAAAGAAGATTTTTTAAAGAAAAAGAATTATGGTTTTTATTTAAAACCATATATTACTTTTGGAAGATATCAATTGTTTTCATCAATGATTCAAAAAGATATGGCTGATATTATTGAGTCCAATACTTATAATGAACTATTAGAAGGTTTAATTGATGAAGCTAATCTTTTTGATATAGAACAACCACTTAATGTGAACGTTATTTCTAAAGATGTTGATGAATCTGGATTAGTCTATATTAATGATATTAACTCTTCTCAAGAAAAAGTTATAGAAATGGTTGAAAAAGAAAAAAAGGTTGTTATTTGGGGACCTCCTGGCACTGGTAAGAGTCAAACAATCACTTCTCTTATCGCTCATCAAGTATTAAGAAATGAGAATGTTTTAGTAGTAAGTGAAAAGAAAGTAGCTTTAGATGTTATTTATCATAGGCTAGGGGAAGCATCAAAATATGTAATGTTTATTGATGATGCTTCTGCTAAAGGTATGTTCTATGATAAACTTTCTCATTTCATTGATCAAAGCCCTCCATCTAGATCTCATAATAATGATATCTATCATTTGGAAGAAGAAATAAAAGATTTAGATAGAACATTTAACCAAGCACTTAAACTTTTATATAAAACATCTAGTCAATATAAACCGCTATTTAGTTTTTACGAAAGATACCTTAAGGATAAAGATGTATTAGAAGATTTGTTGCCAAAGAGTGTTTACCAAATTTTATATAACAAGCTTAATCATCCTAGTTTTTCTGATATTGAAATCTTGGAAAAAACTTTTGATAAAGAAAGCAAGTTACAAACTTTCCTAGATTATCAAGAGTACTTAAATAAGTATCCATGGTTTTACAAACTAGAAACAAAGATTTCTAGAAGTAGTGCTGTTGAATTTCAAATATTTATAAATGATTTAAATGAGTATTATATTAAAAAAGAGAAGTTAGGCTTCTTTAGAAAAAGAAGACTGCAAAAAACATTTTTAGACTCGAATCTTTTAAGATTATCATTTCTAAGTACTAGGAAATATTTAAGTAAGTTGTTGATTAAGACTCTAATAAAAGATCAAGTGTTTGCTAAGTATTTAGAAAATAATTTAAAAAGTTTAAACAAAATTAAAACTAACTATCAAAAACTAACATTAAAAGAAGTAAACTTCTTGAATGTAGTAATCACAGAAGAAACTTTTGCTAGTTTGAGAAAACAAAATAAATTAAAAGCTTATATTTTTGATGCTTATATTACTGGCTTTCTAGAGGATTTTAAAGCTAATAATCAAAAGTATTTATACATTCTAGATAGTTACGAGAAAAAGATTAACGAGTTAAAGGCTTTAATGGAAGAAAAAAGAAATGTTGCAAGAGAATCATTTGAAATGAAGCTTTTTACTCAGGCATTAGAATTTAGTAATACCAAAAGAATCATGGATATTAAAAGAGTATTAGAAAGTGATAAATTACCTAGTATTAAAGCTTTCTTTGATATGTTTAGTGTTGAACTTTTATCTTTTGTTAAGGTGTGGTTGTTAACACCAGAAGTGATAAGCTCAATCCTACCTTTAAAATTTAATTTATTTGACTTAGTAATTTTTGATGAAGCTAGCCAAATGTATGTTGAAAAAGGTATACCAGCAATTTATAGAGCTAAGAAGGTTGTAATTGCTGGGGATCCTAAGCAGTTAAGACCTTCATCACTTGGTATGGGTAGATTAGTTGAAGATGATTTTTTAGAAGAAGATGAAATCTTGAAGAATGTTACATTCGATGCTAAGAGTTTATTAGATTTAGCTAGGTATCGTTATAAAGAAGCTTTATTAAACTATCATTATCGCAGTAAATACCAGGAGTTAATTGAGTTTTCTAATCATGCTTTCTATGATGGCAAATTACTTATTTCTCCTAATGTTATTACTCCTAAAACTCCTCCAATAAGTTATGTATATGTTAAGAATGGAACTTTTTTAAAAAAGAGTAATGTAGAAGAAGCTAAAGAAGTAATAAATGTCTTAAAAAAAGTATTAAAAGATAAAGAAAAGGATGAATCTGTTGGTATTATTACTTTTAACAGTAGTCAAAGAGATTTGATTTTAAACCAGCTTGATGAAGAACTCTTTAAAAAGAGTGTTCATCAAGCACGTTTGGAAAAAGAAATATTTAGGAAAGAACCATCGGGTGATCAAAGTTTATTCGTTAAGAACATCGAAAATGTTCAAGGAGATGAACGGGATATTATAATTTTTTCTATGGGCTATGCGCAAGATGAAACAGGAGTTGTAAAAAGACGATTTGGCTGGTTAAACCACGAAGGCGGGCAAAACCGCCTTAATGTCGCTATTACTAGAGCGAGAAAGAAAATTATCTTTGTTTCTTCACTTTATCCTGAACAATTAAGAGTTGATGATTTAAGTGGGAAAGGCCCTAAACTTCTGAAAGACTTTATGAGATATTGTTTCTATATATCTAATAGAAATCGTGATTTAGCTAAAGAAGTTTTAATGAGTTTATACAAGAAGGAATCTGTTACTAAAAAGATTCTATTAAAAAATATGGCTAGTAATATTTCACAAAGATTAACTAAATTAGGTTACGTGGTAGAATCAGAAATTGGTATTGGTCAATTCAAAATGGACTTAGCGATTTATGATGAAATAAGCAATAGATACTTACTTGGTATAATTTGTGATTTAAATGTTAATGAAGGTTTTACAGCAAGAAAAGAGTTATTACATCAAGAGAAGTTTTTACAGGCTAGAGGTTGGAATGTGAAAAGGATTTTTCATATGAATTGGTATGAAAATCCTAATAAGGTTCTAAAAGAAATAAAAGATTTACTTAAAGTTGTTGGATAAAATTTGTAATTAATCTATTGAATGAATAATAAAGGATGTGAGAAGATGAACATTACAATAATTGGTGGAGGATCTTGGGGTTGTGCATTAGCTAATCTATTAGTTGATAATTCTAATAAAGCTTTGATTTATGATAATGATCAAAAAGCTGTAGATGAAATCAATAACTTTCATACAAATAAATCTAAATTGGGTGATGTTGTTTTTAACAAAGAAGTAATAGCCACTACCTCTTTAGAAACTGCGATATCGTTTAGTGATATGTTAGTACTTGCAGTACCTACTTCAGTAACAAGGATTGTTTTAAATAACATGAAAAAATTCATTAGAAATAAGAAATTGTTTGTTAATGTAGCTAAGGGTTTAGAATTAGATACTAATAAAAGAGTTTCAGAAATTGTAAGGGATGAAATACCTGAAAAGGTTATTGAGGGTTTTGTTTCCTTAACTGGACCTAGCCATGCTGAAGAAGTTGTCGTAAGAAAACTAACTTCAATTGTTGCTGCTAGTGAAGATATATTACATGCTAAAAAAGTTCAAGAAATTTTTAGCAATAGTGAGTATTTTAGAGTTTATACTTCGAGCGATTTAATTGGAGCGGAATTAGGTGGTTCATTAAAGAACATCTATGCTATTGCTTCTGGAATGTTAGATGGTTTAGGTTATGGGATTAACGCTAAATCAGCGTTAATCACAAGAGGTTTAATTGAAATGAAACGAATAACTGCTTTATTAGGTGGTTTAGAGGAAACTTTAAATGGTTTAGTTGGTGTTGGTGATTTAATCGTAACTTGTATGTCAAAGCTAAGTAGAAACTATTCTGCTGGATTAATGATTGGTGAAGGTGATGATTTAAAAACATCACTCTCAAAGATGACTATGGTAGTAGAAGGAGTTAAGACTTGTAAGACGGCTTATCATTTAGCTAAAAAATTAGGGGTTGATACACCAATTATAGATGCTGTATATGATGTTTTGTTCAATGAAATTGAACCTAATATTGTCATTAAAAAACTAATGTCAAGAGAATTGAAACATGAAAGTGATGGGTAGAAAGAGTATTCTTTTTGTATGAAGATAGATGCAACATAATATAGCTTTGAATATTGGTATGTTATAATATTGATAGAAATACTATGGGGTGATATCGATGTCTTTTAATGAGAAAATTATAAAAAAAGAAAGTGATTCTTGGTTAGATATATATAACTACATTGTTATTGTTTTGTTTTATTTGTTAATCCTCGTTGGGTTTATTTTTGGAATAATTGATTCTGGTAATAACTATTATGATGAAGTTACTAATGAAAAAGTTTATGGGGTCCTAAAGTTTAGCACTTGGATAGGAGCGTTTATTTTTTGGATAGGTATTACTATTTTAGTATCATTTGGCTATTTAATTATTAATAAACTATTGATTAGTTACTTGTCTGATATTAAAACTATTAGAAATAGTTTAAGAGAAGACAGTTTAATAGAGAATGAAGATATTGACAAAATAGTCTTTAAGAAAGAAAGTTTTGAAAGAAATGTGTCAGCTTGTGATTATAGAAAATGGGGAAAATAGATAAAAAAGTTAGAAGTTATAAAATGGCTTAGTAGTTTTTAAGCCATTTTTTTTAATAGAAATATTACTATTAAAAAATAAAGCTATTGTTTTAAAAAATAATTATGTGCTATAATGAAAAACGAAAGATAGATATATTTGAGGTGGAACAGATGATTTTAAAATTTGAACCCATTGCTTTAGAAAAGGTTTGGGGCGGGAATAATTTAAAGAAAACCTATGGATTTACTATAGATAAAATTGGAGAAGTTTGGGGTATAAGCGGACATGTGTCTTATAGTAATAAAGTAGTAAATGGTGAGTTTAAAGGAATGACTTTAAGGGAACTTTATAAAGATAAGAAAGATTTATTTGGTTATTTTAAAGAAGATGAATTTCCTGTTCTTGTAAAGGTGATTGACGCAGATGATGATTTGAGTGTGCAAGTTCATCCACAAGATGATTATGCTTTAAGGCATGAATCATCTAGGGGGAAAGATGAGTGCTGGTATATATTAGGTACTAATTCTGAAAATACGGAGATAGTGATAGGACATAACGCTAAAACACACGATGAGTTAGTTAGCTTAATTAATAAAAATGATTATGATAAATTGTTAAACAAGTTTTTGATAAAAGCTAATGATTATTTTTATATTCCATCAGGCAAGATACACGCTATTTGTAAGGATACAACTCTTCTAGAGGTTTCCCAATCTAGTAATATCACGTATAGACTTTTCGATTATAATCGTTTAGATAATGGAAAATTGAGAGATTTACATATCAAGCAATCAATTGATGTAATTAATGTCCCTGATACACCGTTAGAAAAAGTTCATAATGAAAAATATTTTGCTTTTGATATTAGGGAAGATTCTAGTTGTAAAGATTTAAAAGCGGATGTTTATGGAGACTACTTGTATATAATTTCTGGTAAGGGTCACCTAGGAGATTTAGATATTTATCCAGGAGATTTTTATATGATTTCAAGCAATTCAGATTACAAATTATCAGGAGATATTAAATACGCAATTATTAATTTGAAATAAATAGAATCTAAAGAATTGTCATTTTTAAAAGTGATAATTCTTTTTTACTTATTTCATAAGTAATTAAAATTGGTACTTACAATTAAAAGAAATTATGATAATATAAAATTGTACTGATTGAAATTAAAGGAGAAGATTATGAAATTAATTAAAGCAAAGGAAAATCCAATTTTATCACCTAACCCTAAAAACAAATGGGAAAACTATTGTGTATTAAATCCAGCTGTTATATATGATGAATCATTAAAAAAGTTTGTTATGTTATATAGAGCTGCTGGAGATGAAAAAGAGCATTACATTTATTTAGGTTTAGCAACTTCTGATGACGGTATTAATTTTGTTCGTCAAAGTGATGAACCGAATATGGCACCTATATTTGATGGTGAAGATGGTGGTGGAATCGAAGATCCTCGTTTAGTCAAAATGGGAGATTGGTTTTATTTAACATATGCATCAAGACCATATGCTCCAGGAAGGTATTGGTTAGATGAACCAAAACCATGGTTTAATCCACCGGTTGGTGGGCCAACGTTTTTATCTTGGAATAATACAGTAACTTATCTTGCAATAACACAAGATTTTAAAACTTACAAACGGTTAGGAAGAATTACAGATACAAGAGATGATGATCGTGATGTTTACATCTTTCCTGAGAAGGTTAACGGTAAGTTTGTAAGAATCTCTAGACCGATGTTTGCCTGCGGAGAAGGTTACGAGAATGAAAACCCAGCGATTTGGATTTCACACTCAGATGATTTGATGGAGTGGCGTGATCGTAAGTTATTCATGG
>JBAYZV010000056.1:0-10666 GCA_041672325.1 Candidatus Izemoplasmatales bacterium | reverse complement strand
GAGAATATATATGAGAAAAATCCACTACTATTTATAGGTGTTGGGGCTCTTCTAACGGCTACGATTCTTTATGCAGTCAGAAATTTCACAGTTGCTTACGTTAATAAAGAATTTTCAACAGGAGATTCATTTTTTATAGGATTGATGCAGGTTGTATCATTATTTCCAGGCCTAAGCAGATTAGGTGTAACAGCCGCAGCTGGAGTTAAAAGAAAACTGTCTTTTGATTCAGCTTTAAAATTTTCTTTTATGATGCTTATACCAATTTCATTTGGTTCGATGTTCTTGTCACTAGCAAGTTTGAAGTTTGACTTTAGTAGTTTGATGTCTAACTTTGATGAAACTAATTATCTTAGTTATATTTACTACTTTATTGGTTTCTTTGTTAGCATGATATCAACATATTATGCTTTGAAATTTGTTTTCATCTTATTTAGAAGAGGAAATCTTTCGTTTTTCTATATTTATAATTTCATTTTTGGTATCGTTGCATTAGCAATTGGGTTGGCATAATCTGTGATAATAAGTTGTTATATTTTAAGAACTATTATATAATATTTAAGAATAACTAGGAATTAGGTAAGGAGAATTTTATGGATGAGTATAAGGATTTAATTAATCAAGATGAACAAGAGGGTATTAGTCTTCAAGAACTATTTAAAATAGTTTGGAACAATATAATGTTAATCTTGATTATTACTATGTGGGTTATTGTTATTGGTATAGTTTATACATTTTCAATGGTTTCCCCAAAATATACAGCTAATACATCAGCGATTATTCAAGTTAACTCTGAAACGAGTGGGACTAACGAACAATCAGCTGTTGTTATAGCTAATAATCTAATTGGAACTTTTAAAGAGTTTTTTACTTCGAATAGAGTTTTAGAAAGCGTTAAGAATGATATTCCGGAATTAAGTGATGTATCGATTAATAATATTAGAAATTCTATTTCTATAGAAACTCAATCAGGGGTATTTATTTTTTGGATATCTGTTGTAAATAGCTCGCCTGAGTTAGCTCAAGAAATAGCTAATACATTGATTTATAACGCTATTGAAATAGCTAATGATGAAGAAAATCCTTATATATTTTTAAAGGATAAATTAAACATTCTTGATCCAGCGTTATTACCAGAATCACCGAGTTCACCTAATAAGACTTTAAATATAATTATTAGTGCAATCTTAGGTGGAGTAATTGCTTTGGGAGTTGTGTTCTTAAAAGAAGTATTAAATAATAAATATAAGAGTGTTGATGATTTGGAAAAAAACTTGAATGTTAAAGTTTTAGCTGCTGTCCCCGGCACAATTAAAGAAAGAAAGTTGGTGGACTAAATGGAAGTTTTTGAATATAAGAATGTTGTTATTGAAACACCAAATTCTCCACAAGCAGAAGCATATAGGAAATTAGAATTAAACATAAGAATGAATAGTATTGATAATCCTTATCAAGTTATTCAAATAACGTCTGCTATTCCTGAAGACGGTAAAACAACAACAGCTATTAATTTGGCTTCTGTTTACGCTGAAAAAGGTAAAAAAGTAATTATTATCGATTTCGATATGAGAAGGCCAAAAATTCATCGAGCTTTTCATAAAATCAATGATTTAGGTTTATATGATTTTATTGTAAATGAAAAACCAATCGAAGAAGTTATTACCACTGATGAATCAAAAATTGATTTATTGTTAACAGGCAGTATGATATCTTCTCCACACGTTATCCTTCAATCAAAAAAAGTTAGTGATCTAATTAATAGATTAAGAAGCAATTATGACTATATAATTGTAGATTCACCACCAGTATTAACTGTAACTGATGCGTTGATTATCAGTAATCTAGTGGATGGAGTTGTTTATGTTGTTTCTTATAAAAAAACTAAGAAAGACCAAGCTAAACAAGGATTGAAGCAATTGAAAGAAAATAACGCTAATATTATTGGTGCTGTGCTTTCTAATATTGACCTTAAAAAGAATGGTGAACAATACAATTACTATTATTATCGAGAAGAAGAAAACTAAATTATGATACTTTTTAGGTGTTACAAAATGTTTGTAACACCTATATTTATCACAAGAAGTACATAATATAAGAATATAATACTATTAATTCAATTTGCCTTTGTTGTTTACTGTTTGGTAATTTGAATTTTATTTTAAAAAGGATGTGATGATTATATGAAAAATACGTATGTTTTAATTGTTGATGATGAATTTAGAATTAGAAAACTATTGGCTGAATTTATGAGTAGAGAAGGGTATAAAGTTTTAGAAGCTGAAGACGGCGAAGCAGCTTTAGATATCCTTTTTGAAAGTGACAAAAAAGTTGATTTAGTTATACTAGATGTGATGATGCCTAAATATGATGGTTGGTTTGTTTTAGAAAGAATTAGAGAGTATATGACTATTCCTGTTGTGATGTTAACAGCTAGGGGCGATGAATATGATCAACTTAAAGGATTTAAACTCGGAGCTGATGATTATGTTACAAAGCCATTCTCGCCTAGCGTTTTAGTGGCGAGAATTAACAAATTGTTAAGCAAAACTAACAAAGAACAATCAGAAATATACTTTGGAGTAATTAAAATCGATATGTCTGCTAGGAAGGTTTATGTAAAAGAAGAACAAGTTAATCTAACTCCTAAAGAATTTGAACTTTTAAAATACTTCATTGATAATAAGGGTATAGCTCTATCACGTGATAAAATTTTAAATGCAGTTTGGAATTATGATTATTTTGGTGATTTAAGGACGGTTGATACTCACGTTAAACAATTAAGAGCTAAATTAGGGATTTTTTCATATTATATTTCGACGGTTAGAAGTATTGGGTATCGATTAGATATAGAAAATGAAATCGACAATTAGATCAAAACTATTCCTATTAACTTATGGAATAATTTTAGCTTTTATTGTAGCTTTAATAATCTTAAATAATACTTTCTTGAAAAGCTATTATATTAACAATAGAGAAGATTCTTTAGTTCAAGCTTTTCAAGAAATAAAAGAGAAAGATATATATAGTTCAAATCTTTCAACTGAAATGTTAGAGATTGAAAGAAGATACAGTTTAAATGTTCAAATATTGTTACAAAAAACTGAGATACCAAGTGATTATCATTTTAGTGGGTTTATAGAATATCCAAATCTATTTGATAGGATTTATGGTAGTGAGTTTTCAATTACGCCAGAGATATTATCAAAAATTATTATTGATTATAATATCAGTGAAAGTAATAATACAAATCTGGATTTTGGAAAAGTCGTTCAATTACACAGTGATTATGATGCTTATTTAATGGATTTAAATTCAGAAGTTTCAGATTTTAATAAAAACTATGAAATGATTGGGCTTTTTGTAGCTACTGAAAGTTCTACAGGTGAGTATTTGTTTTACATCTCTACTATTACTTTTAGTTCAATTCAAGATAGTATTAGAATCTTTAACTCTTTTACGATATTGATAGGTTTTATTTTTATGATTACTGCTGGGTTAACGATGTATTTTATTAGTATAAGATTTACAAATCCAATTATTGAGATTAACCGAGTAGCTGATGAAATATCTAAACTTAATTTTTCTTGTCGTGTTGAAGTTACTTTAGATGATGAGATTGGAGATTTAGGCTATAGTATTAATAAAATGAGTTCACAACTAGAAATAGCAATTAAAGACTTACAACTAAGCAATGATAAGTTAGCGAAAGAAATATTATACAAGAATAAGATTGATCAAATGAGAAAAGAATTTATTGCTAATGCTTCTCATGAACTAAAAACTCCGTTATCTTTAATCATTGGTTATGGTGAGGCTTTAAAATTAAGTGATCTTGATGCAAAGACAAAAGAAGAATATCTTGAAATTGTAATTGATGAAGCGAATAAAATGAATAACTTAGTTTATGAGTTATTAAATATGTCGCAGATTGAAAGTGGAAAAAAAGAATTTAAGTTTACAGAGTTTTCTATTAGTTCTCTAATTAAAGATACAGCAAAATTGTTTTCTTTAGTTTTTAGAGAAAAGAACATTAAATTAGAATTAGATTTAGTTGATACTACAGTTTCTTCGGATTACGAACAATTACAATCGGTCCTTAGTAATTTTATAAGTAATGCAATAAATCATATTGACGGGCAGAGAATTATAACTATATCATCAAAAATAGATGATTTGAAAAGTGTAATTATTAAGGTTAAGAATACCGGAATGCCCATTCCCGAATCAGATATTCCAAGTATATGGGAAAGCTTCTATAAAGTAGATAAAGCCAGAACTAGAGCTTATGGAGGTCAGGGGTTAGGGCTTTCTATAGTTAAAACTATCCTTGAAACAATGGATTATTCTTATGGTGTAAGAAATGTATCTGATGGAGTCGAATTTTTCTTTAAGATTGATAAATTAGATTTTTAAAGACCAATACAATTGGTCTTTTTTCTTTTTTAGTCATTAAAAAGCGTTTGTAGTTCATTGACAATGTAGTGATATTGAGATATGATATTAAGTAACACAAAAGAGGGAAAATATGAGTGAAAAATTTTATAGAAAAAAACGCTTATTGAATAAGTCTAAGTTAATATTTATGGTAACCGATGCTTTTGGTATTACCTTAACTTATTTTTTGGCGATTTTTGCGTTATGGACGATGGTTCCAGAATTCGATTATGTACAACCACTAATAATATTACCGTTTATTGTAGTGTTTAAAATAGCAATATACTATTTATTTAAACTCTATCACTTTGTGCTTGAAAATGTTGGATTAGATGAAGTTGTAAAGATTAGCTTAGTTGTAACTATGACTAATATAATTATTATAGTGGCAACGCTTATCATCCCTGATTTTGAATTTATTAACGAAATGTATTTTGTTTTTACTACTCTCTTAGAATTGTTATTTGCGGTGGTTCCAAGAATTTTAAGAAGATTAATTTTAATTTTAGCTCCAAAGAGTATGTATAATCTAGGGAACAGGACCTTAATTATAGGTGCTGGTTCTGGTGGAAAAATTGCGCTTAACGAAATTAGAAATAATCCGAATTTCAATAATAACATCATAGGTTATGTTGATGATGATGAAGATAAAATTGGTAATCTTATGTCAGGGTATCCGATTTTTGGGCCGGTTTCAGAAACTGGTAAATTAATTGATCGAATGAATATTGAAGAAGTTATTATTGCAGTTGTTAATATCGAGCCAAAGAAGTTTCAAGAAATAGTTCATTACTTTATCGATAAACCAGTTAAGATTAAGAGATTGCCATCTTTTAAAGATTTTAGAGATGATTCTCATGAACAAATAGCTGATGTAAATGTAGAAGATTTGTTGAGTAGAGATGTTATAGAACTTGATACAAAAGGTATTAGTGAATTTATTTCGGGAAGAAGAATATTGATCACAGGTGCTGGTGGGTCTATTGGATCTGAACTAGTTAGACAAATTATTAAATACCGACCTACTTCAATTTTGATGGTTGATATCTATGAAAATAATCTTTATGACTTATCGATGGAATTAGATATTGAATTTAGTACAGGCAGACTTAGACCATTAGAGATTAAGATGCAAATAGCATCAGTTTATAATTATCATAGGATGAAAGATATAGTTTCTGATTATTTACCAAATTATATTTTTCACGCTGCTGCATATAAACATGTTCCTCTGATGGAAGGTTCAGCAACAGAAGCGATTAGAACTAATATTTTAGGCACATATAATATGTGTAAATTAGCAGATGAATTTAAAGTAGAGAAATTTGTTTTAGTTTCTTCTGATAAAGCTGTTAGACCGACAAATGTTATGGGAGCTACGAAACGATATGCAGAGATGTTGATTCAACATTTTGATAAATTGAGTAAAACTAATTATTCTGCAGTCCGGTTTGGTAATGTTTTAGGTTCGAATGGTTCAGTTGTTCCTTTATTTAAAAAACAAATTGCTAACGGTGGCCCTGTTACTGTGACTGATAAAAACATAATTAGGTATTTTATGACAATACCTGAAGCAGTTGGTTTAATTCTTCAATCAGCTGTATTCGCAGCTGGTGGAGAAATATTTATTCTTGATATGGGAGAGCCTGTAAAAATAATTGATTTAGCAAAAAAAATGATAATGTTATCGGGATTTAAACCATATACAGATATTCAAATTAAGATAACTGGTTTAAGACCTGGTGAGAAGTTATTTGAAGAATTATTGGTTGATAAAGAGAATAATATTAAAACAAAAAATAAGTTGATTTATATTGAAAAACTAGAAAATGGTAAAGATATCGAAGATGAAACTCAACAATTACTTAATAGTTACGAAGATTTAAAAAATAAAGAAGTTAAACATTTGCTTAAGAAATACGTATCAACATATACGGTTGACGAAAAACACTAACAAGGCATTTTAGATGTCTTGTTTTTTCTTAGTCGATAATATGTTATTTTATCTAGAAATTTGATATAATAACTAAAGAGGGTGAAGATAATGAAACTGAATATAGGCGATAAAATTAAATTAGATATAAGAAAACAAGGAATTAATGGTGAAGGGATTGGATACTATCAAAAAGTAGCTGTTTTTGTTCCTGGAGCGATATTAAAAGAAACTGTTAATATTGAAATAGTTAATAGTTTTGATAAATATGCAATTGGTAAAATCGTTGATATTGAAAGAGTATCAAATAGACGAGTAGTACCACCGTGCAAGTTTTATGATGATTGTGGTGGTTGTCAAATGCAACATATTGAATATTATGAACAACTAAAAATTAAGCAATCAATCATTAAACAAGCGCTTAGAAGGTATACTAATTTAAATACAGAAAAATTAGTTATTACAAAAACAATAGGTATGAAAAATCCTTATAACTATCGTAACAAATCACAAATGCCTTTTAAAAACACAAATTTTGGTTTAGTATTAGGTTTTTATAAACCAAATTCTAATCACTTTGTTTATGTTGATGAATGTATGATTCATCACGAAGAAATAAACAATATAAATAATCATGTTCTTAAGTTGATGAGAAAGTATCAACAAAAAGCTTATGATTTAAGAAATAAAGAAGGTATTCTTCATTATTTAGTTGTTAGATATTTAGAAGAAACCAAAAGTGCTAGTGTTATCATTGTTGTAAAAAAGAAATCACCAGTTTTAAAACTAATAGCTGAAGAATTATTAAGCGATTTAAAGGTTGTTAAATCAGTTAGTTATAGTATTGATAATGAAAAGAGTAATTTAGTAATCAGTAATCCGATTGAAGTGATTGCTGGAACAAATCATATTATAGAAATCATTGAGGATTACAAGTTTAAGATTTCTCCAGATGCTTTTCATCAGATGAATACAATACAAATGAAAGCAATGTATAATTTGATTATTAATCTTGCGAATGTTGATAAAAATACGTTGGTATTTGATTTGTATTCTGGAATAGGTATAACTTCTATAATGTTAGCTAAGTTATCAAAAAAAGTTTATGGTATTGATTATTCTGAAAGTTCAGTTAAGGACGCAATAGAAAATGCTAGAATAAATAATATCGATAACATCGAGTTTATTCAAAGCCATGTGGAAAGCGCATTGCCTAAGTTATTAGAAAGAAAAATAAAACCAGATGTTTTATTGCTAGACCCACCAAGATCAGGGATGAGTGAAACGGTTGTGAATGCAGTATTAGAGGTTTTGCCGAAACAAATAATTTATGTTTCGTGTAACCCTTCAACATTAGCTAAGAATATAAGCGATTTAAGTGTTAAATATCAGGTTAAGAGTATTAATCCTATCGATATGTTTCCGCAAACTGCAAGCGTTGAAAGCGTATCTTTGTTAGTTTTAAAGTAAAAATCTTTATTAAGAACATTCATATGAGGAGGAAAGAATCATGTTATCAGATTTAGAGATTGCTCAAAAAAAAGAAATGACGAGAATTGACAAAATTGCTGAAAAAGTTGGATTGAGTATTGATGATTTAGAATTATATGGAAATTATAAAGCGAAAGTTAGTTTTGATGCTATCAATCGTTATAAAAATAATAAAAGAGGAAAAATTATTCTTGTTACTGCTATTACACCTACAAAAGCAGGAGAAGGAAAATCAACTACAACCATTGGTTTGGGAGATTCTATTTCTAAACTAGGTTTTTCAACAATGATTGCTTTAAGAGAACCTTCTTTGGGTCCTGTTATGGGAGTTAAAGGTGGAGCCGCTGGAGGGGGATATGCTCAAGTAGTGCCAATGGAGGATATTAATCTTCATTTCACAGGTGATATTCACGCAATTACTTCAGCTAATAATTTAATTAGTGCAGTCATTGATAACCATCTTTTTCATGGCAATGATTTGAAGATTAATCCTGAAAAAGTAGTGTGGAAAAGAGCTATGGATATGAATGACCGCTCTTTAAGAAAAATACAAGTTGGTTTATCTATGAAGAAAGAGACTTCACGTTATGATGCTTTTGATATAACTGTTGCTTCTGAAGTTATGGCAGTCTTGTGTTTAGCTACAGATATTGAAGATTTAAAGAATCGTATTTCAACAATGGTTGTTGCTTATGATGAAAACGACTTACCGGTTACTGTTGGTGCTTTAAAAGCCACAGGAGCTGTAGCGATGCTTTTAAAGGAAGCAATAAAGCCTAATATTGTTCAAACACTAGAAGGAACACCTGCTTTAATTCATGGAGGACCATTTGCTAATATTGCCCATGGCTGTAATTCAATTATCGCTACTGACTTTGCTAGCAGAGCTTCTGATTTTGTTGTTACTGAAGCTGGATTTGGTGTTGATTTAGGAATGGAAAAATTTATGGATATCAAAATGCGTACGATGGATTACATGCCAAGCGTAGTTGTTATAGTTGCTTCGCTAAGAGCTTTAAAGATTCATGGCGGTGTTAGTGATGCTGAAATGAATAATGAGAATGTAGAAGCAGTTAAAAAGGGCTTAGTTAATTTAGAAAAACATATAGAAAGTGTAAAAACATACAAAGTTCCTTATGTGATAGCCTTAAATAAATTCTATACTGATACTTTCGATGAAATAAAAGCAGTTATGGATTGGGCTAATAAAAATAATCATGAAATAGCATTATCCGAAGTCTTCGCTAAAGGTAGTGAAGGTGGATTAGATTTAGCTAGAAAAGTTGTTGATAAAGCGATAGATATGGAAAAGAATAATCCTTTATATAATCTTGATTTAGGAATTAAGGATAAAATCCTAAAAATAGCTAAAAATATTTATGGGGCTAGCGATGTTAAGTATTCTGAAAAAGCAGAAGAGCAAATTCTTCAGTTTAATAAATTAGGATGGGATAAGTTAGCTATTTGTATGGCAAAAACACCTTTATCATTATCGGATGATGCTAATGTTAAGGGAAGACCAACTAATTTTGATATAACTGTAAGAGAGTTAAAGCCATCAATTGGGGCTGGCTTTATTGTTGCTTTAACTGGTTCGGTAATGACCATGCCAGGTTTACCAAAACATGGTGCGTATGAAAATATGGATTTAATTGACCAAATGATAATTGGTTTATTCTAAAAATAAAGAGTGAGGTAGAATATGAGTAATTCTGAAAGTTTTAAAGACAAACTTAAAAAGACAGGTCTTAATATTATTGCTAAAGCAAAAAATGGTTATAGTAATGCCCGTAACTCAATTGAACAGAATTTTTTAAACGATAGTTTGAGAAAAAGGTTCAATTTAGAAAATCCTTATAAATTTTTAGTTATGGATGATAAAGAAAAATCAAATTTTATTAACGAATTACTACCTAGACATGCTAAAAGATATATCGAAGATGATATCTTCGTGTTTTATGGCAACTTAAGTGAAACGGATGTTAAAGTAGGATACTTTATTAAAGATTTAAGTGATGAATCTATTTATAAAGTACAGGATTTAGCAACTGTAAAAGTAAGAGTTACTTATGAGGGCAGTGAGTATGAGGTTGATGGTACTGCTGTTTATGGTAAGATGATATGACAAAAAAACAAGAGTTTATCGATTTATATAAAAAATATATAAAAAGAGAAGGATCTCAAGAATTGTTAGATTTTTTATTGTCTAATAAAAGTGATTTTTTTGAATCGCCTTGTTCAACAAGATATCATTTATCACGAGAAGGTGGTTTAGTTGAACATTCAATAAATGTTTATGAATGTTTAAAGGCTTATTTAGAAAGAGAAAGAGTTAAAAAAATTTATGGACTAGAATTTAGTGATGAAACTATCGCTATTGTTTCTTTACTTCATGATTTATGTAAAGTTAATGTTTATAAAAAAACGATGAGAAATGTAAAAGATGAATCTGGAAAATGGGTTCAAGTTCCTAGTTATGACTTTCAAGATGAACTGCCATATGGTCATGGCGAAAAGTCAGTATATATTATTTCAGGATTTATGAAACTTACAAGAGATGAAGCTTTTGCGATTAGATATCATATGGGATTTTCTGATACAGAAAATGTAAGGAATGTTGGAGAAGCGTTTTCTAAGTTTCCATTAGCTTTTGCTTTGTCTACAGCTGATATGGAAGCGACTTATTTTATTGAAAAATAAATCTTTAAGAACCTTTAGTGAGGTTCTTTTCTAAATAACAAGGAGAGTATATGAACAGGGTATTCAATGTGACCGAAGGCCCTATTTTGAAGAAGATGCTAATCTTAG
>JBAYZV010000055.1:0-10681 GCA_041672325.1 Candidatus Izemoplasmatales bacterium | reverse complement strand
TGTAAATAAAACAGTTTCTCATAACAATTAATATCTTATAATGATATTTTGATTATAATATTATTTTATATTATGAAATAAAGGAGTAAGGAATGTCTGTTAATTATATGAGTAATTTTGACTTTACAGCGTTAAAACACTATAATCAAAATGGGGCTATATTACCACAACCAGATCAATATGTTGGCGAGTTAATAGTTAAAGATAATAATGAAATGATTTTTAACCAAGCGCCAAGAGATTCAATTGATTATATAAATGAAAGTTTCAGGTTTACAAGTTCAAATATATATCACCGTAATAACATTCTTGTTATATTAGAAAGTCCACATAGATTTGAGTATGATGCATCTAAGAAGCCTATAGCTCTTATTATGGGAAAAACAGGTTGGCAATTCTTTGATCAGTTTTCTAAGGCATTATCTCAAAGTAAAATGCATATAAATAGTGGACAATATAATGTTATATTAGCTAACGCTGTACAGTATCAGACATCATGTGGTTTAAATCCGCTAAATCGTGAATTACGGGATTTGAATTGGTTAGATATCTATTATAATTATCAAGGCGAAAAAGACTTAAAACAAAGAATTTTTGCGATAAAACCAAGGTATACTATAAACTGTTGCACTGGCGGTAAAAATCCTAATGCTTTAAGATCTAAAGTTACAGAATCCTTAATACAATTTGGATTGAAAAAAGGCAAACATTTTACGGAAGGAAATCATCCTGCTTCATGGTTTTATAGTAATGAATCAAATAAAAAACTGATAGAATGAAAGGTGTGTTAGTATGAATTACATTTATGGACCAGTACCTTCTAGAAGGTTGGGGTTATCACTTGGAATAAGCCCAATCCCTAAAAAAACTTGTAATTATTCTTGTATTTATTGTCAATTAGGTCGAACAAATAAGATGACTAATGAACCGAAAAATTTTTTTGATGTTAAAGATATTATCAAGGAATTTGATGAAAGTCTGTTGATTAATAATGAATTTGACGTAGTTACTATAGTTGGCGAAGGGGAACCTACTTTATATTATGATTTAAAAGAATTAATTAAAGAAATAAAAAAAAGAACAGATAAACCAGTAGCTGTAATTACTAATGGAGCATTACTATATGAAAAGAGAGTTAAAGAAGCTCTTAATGAAGCAGATATTGTTCTGCCAACCTTTGATGCATATGATGAATCAACATTCAAGAAAATTAATAGGCCTCATGGGCAGTTATCATTTCAAAAAGTATATAATGGGTTAGTTGAGTTCTCGGCGCAGTATAAGGGTGAATTATGGTTAGAGATGATGTTTATAAAAGGTGTTAATGAAGATGACATTAGTATTGAAAAGTATAAGGAAAAGCTCAAAAATATAAAATATGATAAACTTTATTTAAACACTCCAGTTAGACCTCCATCAGAAGAATATGTAAAGCCAATCTCACATAAAAGAATGGATGAAATTGCTACAGAACTTAAGGCGATTTCGATTGATCTACTGGCAAGTCAAGGTTTTTATAGTAATATAAATGATCATTTAGAAGCAATCAAAAGTATAATAAAAAGACACCCAATGAATCAATTTGAGATTAAAGGTTTCTTGTTAAATAGAAAATGTAAAAATATAAATAACATTTTAAAAATGTTAAATGAAGACTGTGAGATTGAAGTAATATCTTATCAAAGTTATGATACATACAGGCTTAAGTAAAAAAAGTTATATAATAATGGTTTTTTAATATAGCAATTTGATTAATAATTAAAAACGGACAAACCTAAATAAGTTTTGTCCGTTTTTATTAAAATGAAACATATATAAAAAATGAGGAAAATAGATAATAAACATTACTATACTTTTTAGATGTGATATAATATATCCCGTAACAACAACAAACAAGCGCTAATTGTAACGCTTCTTTAAAATATGTCTGTTGCATTATGCGAAAGAGTAAATGTTAAAACATATTTTAATAAGTTCTAATTAACGAAGTTTTTTTTATAAAAAAATACTGAAAATTATTGTATCAACAATAAAACAAAAGAATTATTATGGTTGAAATCAGTAAAATCCTTTGATTATTAGAGTGTGTTTACAATGTAAAACAAAAAGAAATCATCAATGAAATGTGAATGACATATTTATATTTCTTTTGTATCGTTTTTTAACTAGGTTATTTGATATATTTTTAGCAAAGATTAATTACTTCAGGAAGGTCATGGTCATCAAAACCAAGATTAATTACTTCAGGAAGGTCATGATCGTCAAAACCAAGATTAATTACTTCAGGTAGGTCATGGTCATCAAAACCAAGATTAATTACTTCAGGAAGGTCATGGTCGTCAAAACCAAGATTAATTACTTCAGGAAGGTCATGGTCGTCAAAACCAAGATTAATTACTTCAGGAAGGTCATGGTCATCAAAGCCTAAAGTAATAACTTCATTTATGTTCTTAGAAATATTTTTTTCAGTGTCAACCTTAATTTTCCCAAAAGTTATACTTACTACACAAACTGCTAATAAAATTAAAAATTTCTTCATTTTTCTTTCCCCCAATATATAAATATATTTGATATATTTATATATTAACAGCATTTAACAAACTTTTCTACGGCGTATATGTCATACATTTCAATAGGAGGCTAAATAGTGAATACTGTCAAATTACTAAATTACATGGAAAATCTTCGCTACGATAGAAAAATGACACAAGAATTATATCTTCAAGATATTATTTCTCAAAGACAGTATTACCGTTATCGTAATGGCGAATCAGAAGTTCCTTTTGATGTGATTATTAAATTCGCAAATAAGCTTCAAATTCCCTTGTTAAAGTTGATTTCTTCGTATCAAAGTAGTTCAGAAAAGGAAAAAAAATTAGTACAGGAATTTCTCAATCTAGTTATCAACCAAAGATTTGATGAAGCAAAACAAATTAAGAAAAAAATGAAAAATTTATTATTGCTAGATGAAGACACTCATATTTTTTACTATTTATCTATACTCCTATACGATTATTGTACAAAACAAATATCAAGCAATGAGATGATTGTTGAGTTGAAAAGAAATATTAATTTTGATAGTATTATGAAAAAGGAGATTCTTCATGATAGTGAAATATATATTTTGGGTGTTATCATGGAATATAGTGAAAATGATCGTCTAGCTATTTATAAAAAGATAGATAATTTGTGGACACATGACAAACTTCTTTTAGGAACAAATGATTCGTTGTATTCACAAGTGTTTTTCTGGATAATAAAAAATTTAGGGCGTCTAAAAAGATATTCAGAATTGATTAAGATGGCTGACAATGCAATTGAATACGCTAAAATTAAACGTTCTTATTATTCAGTTGAGTATTTTCATTATTATAAAGCTTTAGCATATCTAGAATTGGAAAATAATGCTAAATTTGAAGAAGAATTGTACGAAACTATTTTAATTCTTCTTTATATGGACAGTTATAAACGAAATCATTTTTTTGAAATGATAAAAAAAGATACAAATATCGAATGTAAAGAATTTTTAATAGATAGACTAAAGAAGGAATTGTGAAAATTCCTTTTTTTTCGCTAAAAATATGTGTTTTTATTAAAATGTATGACATATATGCCGTTGTATTTAAATGAAAAATGTAAGATAATTATGTTGATTAAATATAATGAGGAACAAGGTGGTATGATATGGTTACAAAAAATGTATTTACTTTTAATGCTATGGCATCTGATTTTTGTGTACAAAAAAACGATATCTTATTGCCGAGAAATGTAGACTTTTGGAAAAAAAATTTTGATAAGTTCAACAATTTTAAATATGAGTTTCCTTCTAACGAAAGACTGAAAATCATTAATGTTTTGTCTCGTGAAGGTGTGAAAATTTTTAGAGATGCATCTGATTTAGACTATGTTTTGGATTTTAGTGAATTTTATTCTTTTGATAAATCTTTAATCGATCATTCTACTAGGGTTAGTGATATCGCAGTGAGATTAGGCAAAGAATTGCATTTAGAACATAAAAATTTAGTTGAATTAAAAATTGCAGGAATGTTTCATGATATCGGTAAACTTTTTATACCTAACGAGATACTTGATAAACCGGGTAAACTTGATGAGAAACAATTGGATATTATTAAAACTCATACAATTATGGGGTACGAGGTACTTGTTACTATTAATCAGTATGAAAATATCGCTTCATGCGTTAGATCACATCATGAAAGAATGGATGGAACGGGATATCCAGACCAAAAAAAAGGAGAAGCAATTCCGCTGGAAGCTAGAATTATCGCCGTTGTTGATGCGTATGAAGCAATGACGGAGTTAAGACCATATCGGACACCATTTACTCAAAAACAAGCGATTAAGGAATTGCGTAAATGTTCAGGAACACAATTTGATAAAAAAATTGTAAATGTTTTTGTCAAGAAAGTAATGAAAAAACTTAATAATTGATGTTTCTTTTTAAATATATATTTAAACAAACAAAGCCCCTTGAATATTCAAGGGGCTTTGTTATCAATAGTATATTTGAATTAAAATTTATCAATTGATCTGTAATATCTTTTGCGATCATTACCATCTAAAACTTTTTTTCTTAATCTAATATCAGTAGGTGTTATTTCAACTAATTCGTCACTCTCAATCAATTCTAAAGCTTCTTCCATAGTGAATTTTAAAGGATCTAAAAGCTTGATAGCTTCATCAGAACTACTTGAACGAGTATTAGTTAAATGTTTGTTTTTGCAGGGGTTTACAACTAAATCATTGCTTCTTGAGTTAAACCCTACAATCATCCCTTCGTAAACATCAACGCCTGGATCGACAATCATTCTTCCTCTTTCAGATAAGTTGAATAAACTGTATGCCATTGTTTTTCCCGCTTCTTTTGCGATGAATACACCATTACGTCTGCTTTCAATTTCTCCTGCGTAAGGTTTGTATGAATCAAAGGATTTTTCCATTGTTCCTTGACCTCGTGTAGTGTTTATAAATTCACTTCTATAACCAATTAATCCTCTAGTAGGGATTGAATATTCTAATATAGTAGTCCCGTTTTGGGTAGACATATTAAGCATAACGCCTTTTCTGTTATTGAATTGTGGAATTATACTACCAACATATTCATCGGGTATATTGACTATTACTTTTTCGTATGATTCGTGAACTTTATCATTAATCATTCTAACAATTACTTCTGGTTTTGAAACGCTTAATTCAAAACCTTCTCTACGCATTTTTTCTAGAAGGATAGACAAATGTAATTCGCCTCTACCATTAACTTTAAAACCTTCAAGATTCTTTAATTCTTCAACTTCTAAACCAACATTTGTTTCTAATTCTTTAATTAATCTAGCTCTGATTTGTCTAGAAGTAACTAAATTGCCGCTTCTTCCAACGAAAGGAGAGTCATTAACTAAAAAGTTCATTGATAAAGTAGGCTTTTCAATCGTTATCATTGGCATTGGTTCAACAAGATTTTCATCACATAATGTTTCTCCAATAGATATATGTGAAACTCCACTAAATGTTACTATATCTCCAGCATAAGCTACTTGTTTTTCAACTTTGCTAAGGCCTTCGTTTACGAATAGTTTTGTTACCTTTGCACTTATAACGCTACCGTCTCTTTTGCTTAGTTTATATGTTTTACCACTTATAACTGTTCCTCTTGTTATTCTTCCGATACCTAATCTACCTAAGTAGTCATCATAAGCTAAAGATGATACTTGTAATTGCAAAGACTCATCTGAATTATCGGGATAAGGTTTAACGTGGTTTAATAAGCATTCAAATAATGGCTCTAGATTATCACTATCATCATTAATGGTTTTCATTGCGATGCCATCTCTAGCGACTCCGTATACTATAGGAAAATCTAGTTGTTCATCATTAGCTCCTAGTTCAACGAATAAATCAAAACACATATCAACAACTTCAATTGCTCTTTCATCTTTTTTATCAATTTTGTTAATGAATACAATAGGTTTTAAACCAATTTGTAGAGATTTTTGAAGTACGACTTTTGTTTGCGGCATAGGGCCTTCGCTACTATCTACAAGAAGAATAACTGTATCAACTGTATTCATAATACGTTCTACTTCACTAGAAAAGTCAGCATGCCCAGGTGTATCGACAATATTTATTTTAGTTCCTTTATGTTCAATTGCGCAATTCTTAGAGTAAATTGTTATTCCTCTTTCTCGCTCAATATCGTTACTATCCATAACTTGTTCGATTATAACCTCGTTTTCGTGGAAAACTCCACTTTGTCTAAGTAAAGCATCAACTAATGTTGATTTTCCTGCATCAACATGTGCAATTACTCCGACGTTTATAATATTTTTATTTCTCATTCTATCAAGTCCAATCTTTATTTGTTGTTATAAAACCAAGCAAACAATTAAGTTTATCACAAAATGTCAAAAAGTAAAGAAAAAAATCTTGATTAAGTAGTATTTTTAGTTATTTTTACGTAAAAATTAAAAAAATTGTAAAATTCATCAAACTTAAACATATAATATTATTTTTATGATAAAATCATCTTAGATATTAAAATATTATTAACTGAAATGAGGATGAATATGATTTATCTATTGTTAGCGATATTTTTCATATTATGGGGGTTATTTATTTATAGCATAATTAAGAAAGATAGGCTTAAAGGTTTTTATTATAAAGGTTTTACAAGCTTTAGTTTTGTATTAGTTTTTGCGTATGGAGTTTATGAATATATCATTTTGGATAATGGTGTTCAGCCACTTTTGTTAGAGTTAAAGTATTCAAGATTGTTTATTTTTATTGGCATTGGGCTGGTTTCGGGAGTGATTGGAGATTTATTCTTAGAATTGCAGTATTTTTATAAAGAAAGAAAGTTTTATCAAATAACAAAAGGAATGATTATTTTCTTGATAGGCCATATATTTTATATACTGGCAATGTCATTTTTTGTTGGTTTCAACTATATTTCTTTAATTATTGGGGCCATAATGACAGGAGTTGTTTTCTTTGGAAGTAAGATGATGAAGATTGATTTTAAAGAATTAAAATGGATGACTTACATATATTCTTTTGTTATTTTTACTATGGTGGGGTTAGCGATTACACAAGCGTTTGAATTATCATTCAGTTTGTATAGTGTTAGTTTCTTAATAGGCGGGATACTATTTGGTATATCTGATTTAGTTTTAGCTCCAATTTATTTTAAGGAACAGAAGAATAATCTGTTTACAATTATCAACTTATCTACATATTATTCAGCACAATTACTAATTGCATTATCCATTATATTTTTGTAGCGTATATTTAGATTCAAAAATCAAGTAAAAAAACTGCAATTTAACTATTTTAAAATAGATTAATTGCAGTTTTTATTATATTAGTTGTATGCTTAAAACAGAATATTTTATTCCAGTTCCATTTTGTTTAGACTTTCTTTGATTATATTTGCGGATATATTGAGTTTGTTTTGTTCTTCAGAAGATAGTTTCAAGTTAACTACATGATGAACTCCATCACGATTTAAAACAGCTGGTAAGCCGATGAAAATATCTTTATCAATGTTATAAACTCCATTGTTATATACAGATACGGGAATAATACTATTTTCATTGTCAAAAATTGCATTTGTTATTCTAACTAGTGCCATTCCGATTCCGTAATAAGTCGAAGTTTTTCTTTTTATAATTTCTTGAGCTGCATCTCTAACTTTGATATAGATATGGTCAAGATCTTCAAATTTTATTTCTTTCATACTTTCTATCACATCGAGCATTGGTTTGGTTCCGACATAGGCTTTAGACCAACACACAAATTCACTATCACCATGTTCTCCTAAAATGTATGCGTGTATGTTTCTAGCGTCAATATGAATATACTTGGAGATTTCATATCTAAGTCTCGCTGTGTCTAGTGATGTACCGCTACCAAGAACTTTGTTAACAGGAAGTCCAGATTCTTTCCATGAGACATATGTTAAGATATCAACTGGATTGGAAGCTACAAGGATAATTCCGTCAAAGCCAGAAGACATGATGTTTCTTGTTACAGATTGAATGATTTTTGCATTCCTTTTTAGCAAATCTATTCTTGTTTCACCGGGTTTTTGGCTAACACCAGCTGTGATTACAACTAATCCTGCGTTTTTGCATTCGCTATAATCCCCAGCTTTAATAGTCATTTTTCTAGGTGCAAAAGCTAAACCGTGATTCAAGTCCATCGCTTCGCCTTCAGCTTTATCTTTATTAACATCAACTAAGACTAATTCTTCAATAGTACCTTGATTAACAAGAGCATATGCATAACTCATACCAACAAAACCAGTACCAACGATAACTACTTTACTATATGACATATAATTATACCTCCTTAAAACATACTCTTATTTTACCATAATTATCATAACTAATGAAACATAATGAATTTTAAAATAATATGTAATAATTATTGCCAACTATTGTTAAAAAAAGATTTATATTTAATCCTACTTATGTTATAATGTCTTATGTCAATAACAAAAGTGACATAAGACAATAATGATAATGTTTTATGTCAATAAAATATGAAGGGAGAGAAGAAAATGTTAAAGAAAATTTCTTTATTGTTACTAGTACTTGTAGCTATGACTTTGACAGCTTGTGATTCAAAAGGAACAACTGAAGCAACTATAGGATATCCACAAAAATACGGAATAGTTGATGTTGTAGCTGGTGAAGAAACAAAAACTGGTGTTGTTTTAACTCTAGAAACTGATGGGTTTGGCGGCACTGTAAAAGTAGATGTAACAATTGTAGGTGGAAAAATTACAGATTTTGATGTTCTAGAACACACTGAATCATCAGGTTGGGGAAAAGCAGTTATAGATAACGGAACTTTAGCTCAAGCATTGATTGATGAAACTGATGATTTAGACAGTTTAGATGTGCATGAATATTTAGACTCTGAAGCTAGTGCTACAGTTACAGCAGAAGCTTTGCTAGATATAGCTAAAGCAGCGTTAGAACATTATGCAGATTCTTACGAATAATAAGTTAGTTTTTATTCGTGAATAATTAATTTTATAGAAGAACAATCGCTAGCAATTTTTTAAGTAGTGTTTGTTCTCTTTTATTGTTTTAAAAAAAATAATGAACTTTTTAATAAGTTTGTTAAATTAAAAAAATTAGGAGAGGTTTACAATGAAAAAGATTTTTGCAATTTTCACAATAGCTTTTTTAGCTATTGGATTTATCGGATGCGAAAAAACAACGACTGTAGATACTACACCTGTTGCAGCTCCGGAAACAATTACAATGGAAACGGTAGATGATTATTTATTTAATTCTGATTACCAATTTGTTGATCTAAGAAATTTTGATGATCAAATGGCTGATGGCTGGATTCGTGGGTTTGAATTTATACCATTTTTTGACTATTTAGAATACTCTGACATTTTGGTAAGAGTAGATGGCTGGAGTTTTACTGAAGATGCAATAAAAAGTTCTAGTTCTTTAAAAGCTCTATTTGATGAAGACAAATACATAGTATTAATGTGCGCAAGTGGTACACGTGCTGGATTTGTTAAAGATGCATTAGATTCTTTAGGTTATGAACATGTTTATAATGCCGGTGGTTTAGGAACATATGCTGGAGAAAACAAAGTTTTCGGTGACGGAGAATATGACATCGTTATGCAACATCCTGCAATGATTAATTCATTGCCTGAAGAAATTAACATGAGTGATGAATTTATTGATTACTATGCAGCAAGAACAGATGTTCAATTTGTTGACTTAAGAAATTTAACTGATACATTGACAGGGTGGCACAAAGATTCAACTGTAATTCCATTCTTCACATTCTTAGAAACAGAAAACATTCTTGTACGTACTGATGGTGACTGGGTATTTGCTGAAGAAGATATCATGAATGAAGAAGCTTTAAGAACATTGTTCTGTGAAGATCAAAACATTCTTTTATTCTGTAAAAGCGGAACACGTGCAGGATATGTTAAAGCAGCTTTAGATTTTCTAGGATATGAAAATGTTTGGAATGTTGGCGGATACGATAGTTATGCTGGCTCAACAGAAGACGCCGGCGGCGGAGGCTGTTCATAATATGAAAAAGATATTTTTAACAATTCTAATCGGTTTTGTCAGTTTAGCTTTTATTGGTTGTGATAAAAATACAACTGAAGCTACGACTGAGTCTGAATTTGATATGACAATCTTAAGTTTCCCTCATCTTGATGGACATGGTTCTGAATTAGTAAAAGACATGCCAATTCTTTTTGAATATGAAATGAGAGATTATGTTAAATATCAAGTAGCTTTTGTAGCTTGTACTTGTAGACCACCACGTGATAATTTCTGGAGTGTAGCATATATTGATATTTCAAAAGAAACTGGTGAAATTCAGTATATTTCATTTGAAGAAGATAGTAGTGGACATTATCAAGCTGGTGTATGGGGCGATAGTGATGTAAGAGAGGACTCAGATATCACATATGAAGACTACAAAAACGATTTTTTACCTTGGATAGTTGGTAAAACAGCTGAAGATTTAGATGGAATTAATATTTTTTATGATGAAACACCAACAGTTTACGAAGCATATGCAAATACTAAAGCAATAAATGAACCAGATTTAATAGATTCATTTGCTGGTGGTAGTGTTTCAACTAACAACATAATTCGCGTTGTTAAAA
>JBAYZV010000054.1:0-10714 GCA_041672325.1 Candidatus Izemoplasmatales bacterium | reverse complement strand
AGTAAGGTATCTGCATCGGATGCCTATCTATGATTTTAGTTAACGTCTTTTTTTCTTCTTCGCTATAGCAATCATAATCAAAAGTATCTTCAATATTTCGGATAAGCTTTTTATTAGATATAGCTTTCATAACAACCCCCATTCTAAAAATTTTATATTTACAATTATATTTTATAACATAAATCAATTTTTAGCAAAAATATAGATTTATCTTTTTACAAAAAAGCTAATTATTTAAAAATAAGTTTAAAATCTTTAAATAGTCCCCCCTAATAATTTATCAATTCCAATCCCAATCACAAAAGATAATCCAGCCACACCTAATGAGATAGCTGCCATCTGTAAGAATCTTTTCTTAAAATTAAGATTCTTTGCAATTGAAATATACAAGTTGAATACAAAAATAATCATCACTACTGCAGTTATCATAATGGCTAAAGCGATAAACGGATTGCTTAATAATAGATATGGTAACACCAATAAGATAACTGTCACCATGTAGGCTCCTCCGGTATATAAAGAAGATTTGAAAGCATCTGCTTGATTATCTGCTTTTGAGGATAAATACTCGCTAGCAGCCATACTAAGCGTCGCAGCTATACCTGTTATTAATCCACTAAGACTAATAAGTGTTGTATCTTGAAAAGCAAATGTTAATCCTGCTAAAGTCCCAGACAATTCAACCAATGCATCATTCAAGCCTAAAACCATTGAACCAACATAATTAAGTCTTTCTTCATCCAACATATCAATTAGTTTTTGTTCGTGTGATTCCTCATCTTTTGTAATTCTCGCAACTACATCATCAAAACCTTCTAACTTCTTATACGCAACCTGTGCTTGTTCTTCTCCTCTTTCCATAACTCTTAATGTAAAAGTATATCCAAATATAAATGTTAAAACTTTATAAATGAAAACCAGTAATTTATTTGGTTTTACCTCAACACCTGAAATAGATTCCCACATTTCGTAATGTTTCTTTTCATCTTTTGCAATTGTTAATAAAATTTCTTTATTCTTCTCTGTTTTTTCTCTTTTAACAATATTTTGATAAACATAATATTCTGTGATTTCGCCTTTTTGAAATCCTTTAATTGTTTTTAAATCTTGTTTCGATAAACTCATTTTTTAATTCCTCCTTTAAAGTATATTATCTATTAATTTCCTTTTTACTTCTTCATTCTTACAAACAAACAAATTTGAATCAGATAATTTGTATTGGTTCCCTGACTCATTTAAAACTTTCGCACCCGCTTCTCTTAGTAGTAAAATCCCCGGATATAAGTCCCAAACGTTTACTATGTTAGTATAAAACATATCAAAGACCCCTTCACTCATTAAAGCTAGTTCTAGTCCAATTGAACCTAACATACGCAATTTGTACTTATTTTTAATACTGTAATCCATCAGTCTCATAAAATACGTTTTGTCTTTTGTTTTATGAGTAATACCTACCATACAAACCATAAAATTATTCGGTATTTCACTATCGTAAACATAATATTTTTTATCATTTAAATATGCTCCTTCATTCTTAATTGCGTAATATGTTTTATTAAGAATTGGAGCGTAAACATAAGATAAAACAATATCGTTTTTATCATATAAAGCTATTTGAATAACAAAAAGACCTAACCCACAAGCATAATTGCTCGTTCCATCAATTGGATCGATAATCCATGTTCTATCTTTTAGTAAAGTAGAATTATTATACTCTTCTGTATGAAAGTTATCGTCTGGAAAAACCTTTTTTATCGAGCTTATTAATTGTTTTTCTATATAAAGATCACTACTTGTTACAATATCTTGCTCACCCTTAAAATCTGTTTTTATCACTGAGTTATTAGTATTTTCGTAAATAACTTTTGTTATATTCTTTATTAGATTTAATTCTTTTTGATAGTTCATAAAACACTTCCTTGTTTAGATTTTATTCACTAATAATTATAACATATTTTATTAAAAATGTGTTTATGATGAATTCTCAAAAAAATAACCCTAGAATTTACTTCTAGGGTTAAAACTTTAACCTACATTTCCCCAAATTAGTTCTACATAATTAGGATTATCAATATATGGATTTCGGTTTTTTTGATAACTATAAATAACTTCATTTCTATTTCTTTCAAAGTCATCTACTGGATCAGTTAAATGCCAATCCATCAATATATCTAAATCTCCAACAACACTGATATTTAGGTTTGTATACATTGTGGCCATATAAAATATTATTCTAGCTACATCACCTTTGACATCATCATGAGGTTCATAAACACCAGTCCCAGTCATATACCCAAAAGGCAAATTTCCTCTTCTACTGTTTTCTTGTACATCAGCCGGTTTTAAATTATGCATATCAGCTTTTTGTCCACTTGCTGTAAGTTTTGATTGCGGCCAAGTGTGTTCTCTATTCCATATTGGATAATCCCATTCCCCTTTAACAGAATCCCTAGTATAAACTAAAATAACATTATTAGAGTTATTTGGATCCCGATCAGATTCTTCTAATACCCATTTTGCATCATCATATGATAATTGTTTAAAGCCATTATTAATAATCCTGTTTAATTCATTAAATAAGTCAGTACCAACAAGACCTTGAGAACTGTCATAATAAGGTAAATTAGATGATGATGAGCCAATTGCTTTAACAATAATATTAATTGTTTTAATCATTGGGACTTCGTCATTTAAACTAATTCTTATCGACAAAGTTCCTGTTACATCACCTATTTCTTCTAAAGGTCTTGTAACATTTAAAACGGCACCATCATAAGCTATATAATCACTAGCATCTCCTGAAATACCAATTATTTCATATAAAGACCCATAGTTGCCTTTACCAAAATCATAATCACTACTTAATGTTTTATTAATTGGCAATGAGTTTGTATCTCTTATAAGAGCTTCTGAATCATCTAATTCAACAACTTTTATATGTGAAGTAGAACCCTGGAATGCATACCGTTCAACATCATCTCCAATTGCGTAGAATAATAATTCAACGGTAACAGTATCACCAACATAAGTTTCCAACGCTGCAATCGATTTACTTAATGATTTATAGTATAACTCAGCTATTTTTGTACTTCCATCATAAAGAAAAACTGTATTATATTTTCCTTCTACTACAACTTCTCCGGTAATTGAATATATTTTCCCGGGTTCTAAATCTGTTTTGTTGTAAGTAAAATCAAGCGGTTCTTGATATATTTCATTTTCGTAAGAATTTATTTCTTTCAAAATCGGTGTTTTAATCTGTTTAACTTCTCTATAAGTTGTTAATTCACCACTAACAACTACTCTATCGCCAAGTTCAACATTTGGACTATCTTTATCAGTAAAAACAAAAAGATTAGCTGTATCATCTTGAATATAGTACCCATTTTGTGTCATATAATATACGACACCACTAACTTCTAAATCAGTTCCATCATTCATTGTATGAACTAAACTTAGATCAACATAATCATCATAATAACTGCCAACTTCTTCCCATTTAGCAAATAATGTTAAATTAGAAATTATTTGAGTTGATTCAAGAAACTCTTGTTCGTCTTCATAAAACCAACCTAAAAATGAATAACCATCTTTTGTTGAAGTAGGTAGAGTAATTGTTTCACCTTCATAAACTTTAAGATCCTCTACTGTAGATCCACCCATCTCATTAAAAGATATAGTATAAGATTCATGATTTTCTTCTGTTGTAATATCCGTTGTAATATCATCAGTAGAAACTTCAGTTGTCAGCTCATTTGAAGTTGTGTCTTTGTTAGTATTATTCGTATTTACTGATGTAGAGACTTCTGTGTCATCCGAAGTCACTATAGGGCTTGTTGTTAAACTATTTAAAGCATTTTGATCACAAGCAACAATGCCAAAAGTAAACAGCATAATTAGTAATAAAAATAAAATCTTTTTCATATAATTCTTCATTCCTCCATTAATGCATAGTTATTATATAATATCATTTTTCATTATTCTTATCAAGGGTTTATTAATTATATGAGTAATGGTAAATAATAAATAAATAGAGTATAATATAAATAGATAGATTAATATATCAAGTTTTACAAATTTTAAGAATAGGAGTTTATCATAATGTATAAATTAACAAAAACATCTTTCATAGTTCACGAACTAAGAATATCCAAAAATAATGTAAGTCCTGGAAATTATAAACTTGTCCCTTATATTTCACGACAAATAGGAAAAGTAAAAGAAGACGTCTATTTTACAAAACTTTATTTATCAATTGAAAACACTGATTCACAGCCTTTTCCAGTCAATATAATTGTAGATTTTAGAGGCGTTTTTGAATTCAAAGAAATAATTGATGAAAACAAAGTATTCGATTTTTTGAGAATTCAAGCCGTCCAAATTATGTATCCTTACTTAAGCTCTATTGTTACAAACTTATCAATTAATGCAATGTTACCGCCAATTGTTTTACCAATTGTCGATACAACTAATCTGTTTAAAAACAATCAAGAAACCACTTACATAAACTAAATATAAAATTGAAAGAGTTGCGATTACATTATTCGCAACTCTTTATAAAAAATGTGAAATATTTCTAAACGATATATAAATTAAGCATTTGTTCAATAATATTTTCTCTCTTTTTAGATGGCCAATTAATCGAAGTCTTATATCTTACTACTCCATTTTTTGATTCTATTAGTTTTTCCATTTGTTTCAATGCTTGGTTTCCACCCAAACACGCAAAAGGAAATTGGTGTGTTACAAAGATATCAATAACTATGTTTTCTAAACTATTAAGTTGTTTTAAATATACCTGCATCACTCTAGCTAATTGAAACCCGTGGACTGGACTAGCAAATATTAAATATTCAGCATCATCAACACTTGGCTTTTGAATTAATACTGGATTGGTAATGTTAGGGTTCATGTCTTCAGGAATAATTGCTATTCTTTCAAAACCATCAAATCTTTCAACTACACTTTTGGTGTTACCTGTCTTAGAATAGTATATAATGGATTTTTTCATATTTTCTCCTTTTTTTACAATTTATTATACTTCAAATACCATATAACTTAAAGTCGATTCTAAATTTTTAGTAATAAAAAAGCACTCATTATTTGAGTGCTTCTATTTTTGAGAATGAAATATGATTTGTTAGAACTAACCTCTATTTGAAATTAAGAATAGGAATAACAGATACGCACCTATAAAGCCGATAATAATTGTTAAAAATACCGGTAGGTATGCAAGAAAAGCCCCACGCATCATCGCATGTCTTTCACTTTTTGTTAGACCAAGGTCAACTAGTTTTTTCTTAGCTTTTACGTGTTTTTCACTAACAAACCAAGGCAAACCTTCAACATTCATGTTTGCGACCGTTTGACCATCGTCAATAAATTTTTCTTTATTCCGATCTTTTTTCATAATAAATCACTAGTCCTGTGGATAAAGATGACAAGCTACAAAATGACCTGGTTCATACTCTTTTAATTTAGGCTCAACTGTTTTACAAATTTCCATGCACTCAGAACAACGAGTATGGAATTTACAGCCTTTTGGAGGATTTGCAGGACTTGGAATGTCGCCTGTTAAAATAATTCTTTGCTTTTTGCTATCAGGGTCAGGAACAGGAACAGCTGATAATAATGCTTTTGTGTAAGGGTGCATTGTATTACCAAATATTTGTTTAGTTGAAGCATGTTCTACTACAGTTCCTAAATACATAACCATAATTTCGTCAGATATATACTCAACTACTGATAAATCATGTGAAATAAAGATATATGTAATTCCCATATTTTTTTGTAGTTCAACTAGAAGGTTAATAATTTGAGCTTGAATTGAAACGTCTAAGGCACTTACTGGTTCATCACAAATAATTAAATCTGGCTTTAAAGCAAGCGATCTAGCGATAGAAATCCTTTGACGTTGTCCGCCCGAAAACTCATGAGGATAACGGCTAAAGTAATAAGCAGGTAATCCGCATAATCTCATTGTTTCAATAATATAATCCTTATATTCGTCTTTTGGCACAATACCATGTTGGCGAACAGCTTCTCCAATAATTTCTCCGATAGTCATTCTAGGACTAAGTGATGAATATGGATCTTGGAAAATAATTTGAATCTTCGGACGTAACTTAGTCATTTCTTTCTTAGAAATAGAAACTAAATCAATATCATCATACATGACTTTTCCAGAAGTAATACTGTGAAGGCGAAGAATTGTTCTACCTAAAGTAGTTTTTCCACATCCGGATTCGCCAACAACACCTAGAGTTTTACCTGGATCAATAGTGAAACTAACGCCATCAACAGCTTTTACATATTGTCTATTTTTAGCTAAAAAACTAGAACCTAAAGGGAAATACTTTTTTAAATCTTCGACAACTAATAAAGGTTTTACTATAGTTTTTTGAGGATTAGACTTAGTAGCTTCAACATTAACTTTTTTAACTTCTTGGTTATTATCTTTTGGCATTTTTGTCTACCTCCTTAAACTTAGCTTTAATTTCAGCTTTCATTTCATCAGCTAAATAACAAGCTACATAATGAGTTGGAGAAACTTGAGTTAACTCTGGGTAAGCTCCATCACATTTATCAAAACGTTTATTACAACGGTCTCTAAAGTAGCAATAATTAGGTAAATTAATTGGATTAGGTACAGTTCCAGGAATAGTATATAGTTTGTCCTTTGTTCCACTTAATGCCGGTATACTCTTTTGCAAACCAACAGTATATGGGTGAATTGGATTTTTAAATATTTCTCGAACAGTTCCTTTTTCAATGATTCTACCTGCATACATAACAACAACAAAATCAGCCATTTCAGCAATAACACCTAGGTCATGCGTAATAAGCATAATACTTCCATCGATATCATGTTTTATGTTTCTTAATAAATCAAGAATTTGCGCTTGAATAGTAACATCTAAAGCAGTAGTTGGTTCATCGGCAATAATTAAATTAGGATCACACAATAAAGCCATAGCAATCATAACTCTTTGTCGCATACCACCTGACAGTTCATGTGGGTAGCGAGAGTAAATACTTTCTGGCATTGCTATATTAACTGTCTTTAACATGCTAATAGATTTTTGTTTTGCTTCTTCTTTTCCCATTTCAGGAAAATGCAAGAATAGAACTTCATCTAATTGATCACCAATCTTAAATACAGGGTTTAAAGATGTCATTGGTTCTTGGAAAATCATTGACATTTCTTTCCCACGAATTCTATTCATATCTGCCTTTGGAACTTTAGATATATTGTATGCTTTTCCATCTTTAGCATTATATCGAATTTCGCCATCAAAAATCTGACCAGTTGGAGATTGTAACAACTTCATCAATGATAAACTAGTTACACTCTTGCCACAACCAGACTCGCCTACTACCCCAACGATACTTCTTTTTGGGATGTCAAAAGAAACTCCATCAACAGCTTTTACAACACCTGCATCAGTGAAAAAATAAGAATGTAGATTATCAAATTCAACTACATTATTAGGATCTCTCATTGTTGTAATATATTCTTCTTCAGGTACGTTTTTACGGTTGTTTTGTCTTTCTAATTGTTTTATAATACGCGAATTCTCTTTAGCGGTTTTTTTAATTTGTTCCTTGCTAATAAAGTGTTTTGCTTCTTCTTTTCTCTTTTTACGTTTTATTTTTATCTTATCTACTATATTTTTCATCAGCAACTACCTCCTCATTTTAGGGTCAAATGCATCTCTTAAACCATCACCGATAAAGTTAAATGCTAAAACTGCCATAACAATCATAACCCCGGCAGGGACCCAAATATTCGGATAGTTTTGAAGTATATCTCTTCCTTCAGCTCCACTAGTTGAACTAATCATTGTACCCCATGCAGCATAAGGGAATGGTACCCCAATTCCTAAATATGAAAGGGTTGATTCAGAAAGAATAATTCCCCCTAAACCTAAAGTAGCCTGAACAATGATTTGTGGCATAACATTAGGAATGATATGTTTGAAGATTTTTCTTCTTGTTGTAAGTCCTGTTGCTTCGGCAGCTGTCATGTATTCAAGTTCACGAATACCAAGGACTTGACCACGTACTAATCTGGCTATACCCGACCAGCCAAAGATGGTCAAAATACCCATTAAGTAATAAATTCTATCTCGTGCCGGAACTCCCCATCCGTCAATTAATGATGCGGCCAACATTAAAATTGGCATACCTGGCAAACAGTTAAAAATATCAACGACACGCATGATAATTTGATCAGTTAAACCTCCAAAATAACCTGAGATTGATCCGAAGAACATCCCGATAATTACTTCAGAAAATATAACGATGAAACCAAGTAATAGAGAAACTCTACCACCATACATCAACCTTGTTAAAACATCATAACCATATTGATCAGTACCTAATAAATGTTTCCAAGAAGGCAGTGTTTTCGAATATACTTGATAAGGATCACTAACTTCATAGAAATAATAAGTGACTTCTTCTTCTAGTCCAGTTTCTTCATTTATCTCGTCTACCACTATTTGATGAGGTAAAACTGAAACAACCCATTTATAATCTTCTGTAGCTTCAGTTTCAGCATATGGAGAAAATAATGGTCCAATAAATGAAAAAGTAAACATAAACAATAAAGTAACAAGTCCAATAAGAGATAATTTACTTCTAAAAAAACGACGTAAAACTAATCTACCTGGGCTAATTACTTTAGCGGAGTCGGCTAAAGATACTTCGGATTCTTCTTGATTCGGAAGATTTTTATTATCTTCAAGATCTTTTGTTAATGTGCTCATCTTTTACCTACCTCCTATAAGTTTAACTCGTGGATCAACTACCGCATACATTAAGTCAGATAACAATGTTCCTATAACAGTTAGCAATGACAAGAACAAGTTATAAGCCATAACAAAAGGAATATCTCCCGAGGTCACAGCTTTAAAGGCAGCTTTACCAATCCCATCGATTGAAAAAATAGTTTCAGTAATCATTGCGCCACCAAATAAACTAGGTAAAATACCAGCTAAAATTGTTACAAGTGGAATTAAAGTATTCCTAAACGCATGTTTATAAATTACTTTATGTTCACTAAGTCCTTTAGCTCTTGCAGTTCTAATGTAATCTGAGTTAAGAACTTCAAGCATATTTGTACGGGTATAACGCATTAAACCACCAATTGACAATATTACTAAAACTGTAATTGGTAAAACTAAATGGTGTAGATTATCTATAAAAACAGGTAAAGTGGAGTTTGGATCGGTCAATCCCGCATACGGGAACCACCCTAATTGAATAGAAAAAATTCTAAGTAATAATGCTCCAAAAAAGAACGATGGTAAAGATATACCCATCATCGCTAACACGGTAACACTATAATCAACTACTCCATACTGCTTGGTTGCTGAAGTAATACCCAAAGGGATAGCAATACTAAATTGTAAAATTGTCGCTATTAAAGCGATAATAAATGAAATTGTACTTTTGCTAGCAATAATATCAAGAACATTAGAACTAGATATCGGCTTTGTCAACTGATTTCCAGTCGAGTCAAGAATTGGATTTCCTTCGGCATCTACTAAAAGCTCCACTTCTCCTGTATTAACAGTGAAGATAAATGACTCTCCCCAATTGCCATCAAGAATATTTCCAACCCAAACAAGGTATCCTTCAAATATTCCAGAGGATAACCCATAAATTTCTTGTTGTCTTTTAACCATTTCTTTAACTTCACCGGTATCATCTAATTGCATTTGAGCATAGTACTTTGCTTCAACAAAGTCTAAACCTGGTTTGATTCTTACCAAACTATAAATTATGATTGATACACCGGCTAATATTAATACTGATAGTGCAAGTCTTTTTATAATATATTTAATCATTTTGACAATAACAAGGCTCAATCTCATCGACTGAGCCTTATTCTCCTTGTTAGAATTTTGTTAAGTTAAAACTCATGTTAATTGAATCAATTAATCTTCGTAGCCAATAATTCCTTGAACTTCTTCATTACCAGTAATATCATCGTTATCAGCAAAACTTAATTTCCAAATTTCTGCTAATGGACCCCAATAAGGAGTGATTGTTGAAGATAATGTTGTTTGATCAATAAATTCTGGATTAACAACGAATAAATTCTTTCTTTGGTAAGTAGGAACTTCAATAGATAATTGAGCTAGAATTTCTAAAGCTGCAGTATAGATTGGTTTTCTTTCTTCAGGTAACATATATTTTGTACCTTCTTCGATTAATTCACCTAAATATTCTAAAGCTTCTTTTTGATTCATTTCTACAGTTGTGTTATCTAATTTTTTAACTTGGATTGTTCCTAAATCATTATCATCACCATTTTCATGTAACCATTTAATACCATTTGCTATTACTGAATCAGCTTGTGATTCGTAATGATTAACTTGATACATGTCTGGGTCAGCTGAAGATTGCCATGCTAATGCATAAACACTAACTGGGCTTTCTTTAATATTTGCAATTAAATCTGTATCAGTTTTAACATTTACTGTAAATCCTAAAGATTGTAGTAATGTTTGAGCTTTTAAGAATACACCACCAGCTGGATGTTGTGAAGAATCTGATGGTAAATAAAAATCAATTGGATCAGTATAATCAGTAACTTGTCCATCAACAAATGTTAAACCAGCTTCTTCAAAATGGTCAATTGCTGAAGCTAATGTTTCATCATAAGGATAAATAGCTGTTGCACCTTGTGGATATGCCCAAGAAA
>JBAYZV010000053.1:0-10749 GCA_041672325.1 Candidatus Izemoplasmatales bacterium | reverse complement strand
TATAAAATTTTTAGAATGGGGGTTGTTATGAAAGCTATATCTAATAAAAAGCTTATCCGAAATATTGAAGATACTTTTGATTATGATTGCTATAGCGAAGAAGAAAAAAAGACGTTAACTAAAATCGTAGATAGGCATCCGATACAGATACCTTACTACTATTATCATTTAATTGATTGGAATGATAGCTTTGATGCCATTAAAAGACAGTGTATACCTTCTTTAGACGAGATAAGCGAAGTAGGGGATTATGACACTAGTGATGAATCGAGCAATACAAAACTATTAGGTCTGCAGCATAAATATAAACAAACGGTTTTAGTTCTTTCGACTAATATTTGTTTCATGTACTGTCGACATTGTTTTAGAAAACGAATGGTTGGTTATTCAAATAATGAAATAGCAAAGCGCAAAGAAAGAACAGTTACATATGTAAAAAATCATCCGAATGTTAATAATGTTTTAATAACTGGAGGTGATTCTTTTACAATGAGTAATGAGATGATTGAGTCATATTTAGAAGAATTAACTAAAATTAATCATCTTGACTTTATTCGATTTGGAACAAGAAGTATAGTTGTTTTTCCAGAAAGAATATATAAAGATAAAAAACTTTTGAGTGTTTTAGAAAAGTATAACCAAAAGGTAAAAATTATTATAGTAACTCATTTTAATCATGTTAATGAAATTACTGCCGAATCTGCTTTAGCAGTAAACGCGCTATGTAACATTGGTTTAACTGTTAGAAATCAAGCAGTTTTATTGAAAGGAGTCAATGACAACAAAGAGAGTTTGGCTAATCTGCTCAATGGGCTAGTTGCAATTGGAGTACATCCTTATTATGTTTTTCAATGTCGTCCTGTTAAAGGTGCAACACATTTTCAGGTTACATTATCAGAAGGAATCGATATAGTTGATGAAGCTAGAAAACTATTAAATGGAATATCGAAAGCATTTAGATATATTATATCGCATAAAAAAGGAAAAATTGAAATTGTTGGAAAAACAGATGATAAAATAATGTTTAAATTTCATCAATCTAAATTTGAAGAAGATGCGAATAAAATCTTTTTTGCACCCTTAGAAGAAAACGCAAAATGGCTGAATGACAATTTGGAGTTATTTTAACTGTTAAAAGTAATGTGTATCATAAAAAAGAAACATCTTGTCTGATGTTTCTTTTTTATGTGTTTAGTATTGTTTTTTAAGTGTGTTATAGTATAATAAATATGAAATGTATAACTAATATGACAAGGAGAAATGTAAAAGAAATGGAAAAGAGAGCTTTATCTGTAGCGAAAGTAGGAGAAAAGGGTCAAATTGTGATTCCTAAAAATATTAGAGACATGTTTAATATTAATCCTGGAGATACTGTTTTAGTATTGGCTGACAAAGACAGAGGGATTGCGATTGTTTCAAATGAGGAGTACATGAAATTTGCCAATAGTATTTTTGAAGCTCAAAGTGAGCCTTTAGGTGAATGACATGAAAGTGATTGAATTAGTTGGACTTACAAAGAAATATAAGAAAAGAATAGCGGTAGATAACTTATCATTAAGCATTGAAGAAGGAGATTTTTTTGCTTTGTTAGGTTTTAACGGAGCTGGAAAAACAACTACTATAAGAATGTTAACTGGACTTACTAAACCGACAGAGGGAACTGCGTATATTTATGGAAAAGATATCATAAATGATATGGAATCAATAAAGCAATTTATTAATGTTTCTCCTCAAGAAACAGCGATTGCACCAAATTTAACAGTTTATGAAAATTTATTGTTTATTGCTAGAATATATGGATTTGAAGCTTTGAAGTCTAAATCAAAAGCTATGGAAATGATTGAAAAATTTGGTTTAATGGATAGAAAAAACGAAAAAGCAAAAAAGTTATCTGGTGGTTTAAAAAGGCGACTAAGTGTAGCTTTAGCATTAATTACAGAGCCGAAAATTGTCTTTTTAGACGAACCTACTTTAGGGCTTGATGTTAGAGCTAGAAGAGAACTATGGTATATCTTGAACGAACTTAAAGGCAAGGTTACCATTATTCTTACCACACACTATTTAGAAGAAGTAGAAGCGCTGGCGGATCACATAGCAATTATAGATAATGGAAAACTTAAAAAGATTGGAACATTGGAGTTCTTGAAAAAAGATACTGGTCTTGATAAATTGGAAGATATTTTTCTTTCCTTAACTGAAGGAGGGAAAACACTATGAAAACAATAATCTATGCAAAAAGAAATCTAAAGGAATTATTAAGTGATCCAATAAGTCTTGGCTTTATTATTGGATTACCAGCTTTTTTGTTAGTATTTATGGTTGTGTTGAATAAAAACTTAATGTTTAATGAAGCGTTTGAGATTAATAATTTTCTACCATCGACTATTGTATTTAGTTATACTTTTCTCACGATGTTTTCAGGGCTATTAATTGCAAAGGATAGAATTAGTTCATTTTTATCAAGAATGCTAGTTTCACCTTTAAAACCAAAAGAGTATATCCTTGGATATATGTTACCTCTGTTAGTAATTGCTTTTGTGCAGTCAATAATTTTATTCGTGATCGGCTTTTTTATAGGTTTAACATTTAGTATTCATCTTATTTTAGCTATCCTATTTTTAATGATTATTTCGTTTTTATTTATTAGTTTAGGATTGCTATTAGGAAGTCTTTTAAGCGACCAACAGGTTCCGCCAGTAGTTTCTATTATTATTCAAGTTGTTGCTTTTATGAGCGGTATGTGGTTTAGCCTTGATATGATTGGTGGAGTTTATGAAGATATTGCTTATGTGTTACCATTTGCTCATGGAGTGGATATGATTAAAAGTGTTATGAGTGGAAATTATGCTGAAATATGGGTTAATTTAATTGTGATAATTGGATATATAATAGCAGTTACTTTCCTAGCTATTTACGCTTTTAAGAAGAAAATGAAGCAATAATATATATATTTTAATGATTTAAAATCTATAAAGTTCATTTAAGACAAACACATTTTTTTGTTTGTCTTTTTTAATATTTTCAGTAAAAAATATAAAAGTTAGTTGACATGTGGAAAATATATGATAAACTAATTATGTAATGCAAACGTTTGCACTATGATGAAGTTTTAATGTTGAATGATGGGTATATTAATGTACTATCGGACTGCAAACGATTTCTTGGAGGGTATATGGTAAGTATAAAAGAAGTAGCAAAGGCTGCTGGAGTTTCCACTTCAACAGTATCTAGAGTTGTTAATAATAGTCCATCGATCTCACAAAACACTAAGGAAAAAGTATGGGCTATAATAAAAAAACTTAATTACAGCCCAAATAATATAGCTAAAGCATTGATTACGAATAAGTCGTATACCATAAGTTTATTGGTAGATGTAGATGATGAAAAGAGTTTTCAAAATCCTTTTTTCTATGAAATCATGCATGGGATCGAAAAATATTGTCAAGAAAAAGAATTTAGTTTAATGGTTGCTAATGTAAATACAAAAATGAAAAAACAAGATATGATATCATGGCTTGTTAAAACTAAAAGAACAGAAGGTGTAATTTTACCTGTTTCAATTCTGAATAAAGAATTAGTCAAAGAATTAAAGGATATGGGCATCCCGTTTGTTGCGGTTGGAGAAGTAGATAGCATTCAAGAAAACGTTAGTTGGGTTGATATTGATAATAAAAAGGGTACTGAAAAAGCTGTTTATTATCTTTATAATCAAGGCTATAAAGATATTGCATTTATAGGTTTAGACAAATCAAAAGATTTCAGTAAAAGACGACTAGAAGGTTATGTAAGTGCTATAGATAGATTAAGTTTGAAAATTAGTGATAGTGCTATTATTGAGTGCGACAACAGCAAAGAACAAGGTTATATACAAATGAACAATCTTTTGAACCTAGATAAAAGACCAGATGCAATAGTTTGTGGAAATGATTCACTAAGTGTAGGTGTTATAAAAGCTATTACTGATAAAGGATTAAAAATACCAGAAGATATAGGAATTATTAGTTTTGATAGCAGACAAATTGCTTCATTACTATATCCAGAAGTTACGACTGTTGATGTAGATGTTTTTGAAATGGGGTTTCAAAGCGCAAAGATGTTGTTTGATTTAATAGAAAATAATAATGTTACGGATCAGGGACTTTTAATTTCTACTAAAATAATCAAAAGAAATACTACTAAGTAAATTATTAACAGATATTGAAAGGGGAAAATAATCTATTAATGAATCAGATTATTATTACAAATTATGAAAAATATCAAGTTGAGACATTATGAATCTAAAGACTATATAAGTCCCTTGAAATTAAATCAACTACAAATAAAATTAGAAGTTATTTGCGGAAGTGTTAAAGAAATAAGAATTAAATATTGGAAAAGGTTCAAAGATAAAGATTATATTATAAAATCTATGGATAATTATTCTATCGAAAGTAATAGCCCATATTATGAAGTAGTTGTTGAAAGTCCAGAAAATTTACGATATTTGAACTACTATTTCATAGTAACAGTTGATGATGGAGAAATGTTTTTCTCAAGAGATGGACTTGGATTTTGTGAGCCAATTAGATTTTTTGAGTATCAGTATATTAATGGGTTAGATTGTTATAAACCATTAAATTCTTTTGAAGGTCGTGTAGGATACCAAATTTTTATTGATCGATTTTTTAGAGTGGAATCTACTAAAAATATAGATGGGATTGTTAAATGGAACTCTTCGCCAACTAGAGAAAATTTTTTTGGAGGGAATCTAAGAGGTGTAATTCAAAAATTAAATTATCTTAAAGATTTAGGTGTTTCTGTTCTTATATTTATGCCGATATTTAAATCAATATCAAATCATAAGTATGACACTGTAGACTATTTGATTGTTGACCCAAGTTATGGATCATTAGATGATTTGAGAGAATTGGTTAGGAAAGCTCACGATTTGGATATCAAGATTATATTAGATGGAGTTTTTAATCATATTGGTTACTATTCTGATATATTTCAAAACGTTTTGGAAAAAGGAGTAAATTCAAAGTATTATAACTGGTTCATATTCAATGAATCAGATACTTTAAATGAAGATTTAAAATATTTAGCTGTTGGTGATTATAAGTGGATGCCAAAATTGAATTATGAATCATTAGAATTAAGAGAGTTCATTATTAATGTATGTAAGTATTGGATAGACAAATGCAATATTGATGGATGGCGTTTTGATGTTTTTGATGAAATTCCAGAAATATTCCGAATCGAACTATCAAAGAGTTTAAAAGAATATAAAAATGATATTTTCTTGATTGCTGAAACATGGCATGATGGATATGAACTTATGGCAAACAATCAAGTGGATTCTGTTATGAATTATCTTTATCGAAACTGTATAATTGATTATTTTATTGACAGAAGAATTAATAGCATAGAGTTTAAAAATAGATTAGAATGGCTTAAATTTAGATACCCTAGTTACACAGAAAATGTTTTATATAATCTTCTTGGAAGTCATGATACTACGAGAATAATGACTCTAGCAAATAACAATTTTGATAATATATTACAAGCTTATGTATTTTTGTTGACAACTCCTGGAATGCCTGTAATCTATTATGGAGATGAATTAGGTATGACTGGAGAAGTCGATCCAGATTGTAGAAAAGCAATGGTTTGGAATGAAGTCGGAAATAAGTTTAACCAAGAAATAAAAGACTTAATAAGATTAAGAAATAATAGCTTAGCTTTAAAACTGGGAGATATAAAGCATTTTATTATTAAAGGAATTTTCGGTTACATAAGAAGTTATGAAAAAGACGTAGTAATAGTTTTGTTTAATACTCTTAATGAAGATACTACAGTTGACTTAAAGAATATTAATTATTTTGACAAATACATTTTGGAAGAGGTGTTTGTTAAAAAAAATGGATATGAAATAATTAATCTTTAAAGCGAAACAGGTAATATCTAGCGTAAGAGTTTAATAATATTAAAGATATAAAAATCTTTTAGGAGGAAAAAAATGAGAAGAAAGTCAATTATTTTTGCATTATTATTATTTATGGTTGTAGCTTTTATGGGTTGCAACAACACAGATGAAAAAGTTACTATTGAATTTTGGCATAATTATTCAGCTGCTGATGGCCAAATTACAGTTCTAGAAACTTTAATTGATGAATTCGAAGCTCAAAACAAAAACATTGAAGTTGAACACGTGTTTATGGAATGGTCCGCTTTGAAGAATTCAGTTACTTTGGGGGCAAGTACAAGTGTATTGCCTGATGTGTTAAGGGGTGATATAGCATTTGTTCCTCAATTTCAAAGTTTAAATGTTTTGTTAGAAATGAGTGCTTTTTCCGATTATGCAACACAATCAGCAAAGGTTTTAGCTTCGGCAAATAGTTCTAACTTAATGGGTACTAAGTATTACGGAATTGCGGCAAATACTAATACTAAGATTTTGTTCTATAACGAAGACATATTAGAAGCTGCTAGTGTTGAAGTTCCGGAAACTTTAGATGAGTTATGGACAGCGGTTTCTGCAGTATCTTCTGATTCTGTTATTGGTATGGTAGAGCCTTGGACTGGTATTTGGAATGTTGGACCATATATTTGGAGCGAAGGTGGAGAAGTTCTATCTCCTGATAATTCTACAGCAGAAGGATATATTAATTCACAAACTGTAGTAGATGTTATTCAAACATTAGCTGATTTATATGAAGCTGGAGAATTAGCAGGTCCTTCTATGGATCCAGGTGCAACTGGAGATACAGATGGTTGGGCTTCAGAGTTGTATGCGTTTGAGTTAGATGGGCCTTGGAGAGCGACATCTAATGCAGCTGCTGAAATTAATTATGGAGCAATGGCGTTACCAGAAGGTAGCGAAGGTTCAATAAGTGTTCTAGGTGGTGAAAACTTCATGCAATTTAAAAATTCTAGTGAAGAAAAGCAAGAAGCTGCATGGAAATTTATTAAGTTTATGACTGATGAACATGCTCAAGTAGAAATGGCTAAAGTGGGACAAATGCCAGTAAATTTAGCTGCTTTAGAAAATGATGAAGCAATTACAGCGATGCCACTACTTCCTGTTTTTCAAGAAGCATTATTAACTGCAAAAGCCAGACCAGTTATTCCTGAATGGTCACAAGTTGAGGACATTATTGCAACTAAGGTTGCAGAAGCAATTACTGGAGCCAAAAGTGTTCAAGTTGCTTTAAATGAAGCAGCAGTAGCTATTGATGCTTTACTAGATGAATAATTAGTATTTTCAACAATATTCTTTAAAAAATTAGCAAGGGGTTGGTATGATGAAAAGTGCTATGAAATTGGAAAAACGAAAAAGATTTAATCGAGCCGATTGGCGAACTTGGACAATATTTCTTCCAGGAATGCTATTTGTTATGCTTTTTACAATATATCCAATTCTAAAAATGTTTATAATGAGTTTCTTTGACTGGAAAATAGGTTTTCAACAAACTTCATTATTTATCGGTTTAAAAAACTATGTAGATGTTCTATCCGACCCCATTGCTATAAGAGCTATTATTAATACTTTTGTATATGCATTAGTAACTGTACCACTGCAGATGATAATTGGTCTTGCAGTGGCATTACTAATTAATGGAATCAAAAAGTTTGGCTTATTTTTTAGATTAGGCTATTATTTACCGGTTATTACATCTTGGGTAGTAGTCGCTTTATTATTTAGGTATATTTTTGCTAATACAGGTTTGATGAATTATTTTTTAATTGATGTATTACATTTGATGGAAGAGCCGATAAGTTGGTTATCTTCAAGATGGTCTGCTTTAATTAGCGCCATGTTGCTTGGCGTTTGGAAGGGAATAGGCTGGAATATGGTAATATTCTTAGCTGCATTACAAGCTGTTCCATTAAACCTTTATGAAGCAGCTGATATAGATGGCGCTAGTAAAACACAAAAATTCTTTTATGTAACATTGCCATCGATAAAAGGAACGATTACTTTTGCGTTAGTAATGTTAGCAATTGGCGCTTTTAATACTTATACGCCAATTGCAATTCTTACTGGTGGAAATCCAATGCACCAAACTGAAGTAGTATTAACGTGGATGTATTTTCAAACATTTGATGCTTTAAATATGGGATACTCTGCTGCGTTAAGTATGATTGTTACTGGTATTATTATGTTAGTCACTGTCTTGTTATTTGGACTTACTAATAGGAAGAAGGTGGCATAAATCATGAAAAAAGATAATTATCGTCGTAAAAAAACTTGGTTTGAAATTTTTAGGTATTTTATAACTTTAATAGGATTATTAGTGATGATAATACCAATGTATTATATGGTTATTTCAGCACTAAAAGATAATGCTACTACTTTTATTTATCCACCAGATTTCTTTCCTAGTTTTAGTGTTCTTGATTTTAAAAATTTTATTTATATTTTAAAAAATGTATTGTTTTTAAAGTATTTATTGAATACTTTATTTGTAGCTATAATTACAGTTTTATTATCAACTCTTATTTCAACTTTGCTTGCTTATTCATTTGCTCGATTAAACATACCTGGGAAGAAAATTCTTTTTGCAATAATTATATCTGTTATGTTAGTTCCGGGATTAGCTTTGATAGTCCCTCAATTTGAATTGGCTAGTATGTTTAAATTGACAAATAATCTTTGGGGTGTAATATTGTTTTATACTGCTTGGGTGATTCCTTTTTCAACCTTTTTATTGAAAGGATATATTGAGGACAATATTTCTAAGGAGTTAGACGAATCAATTTTTATGGATGGTGGTAGTGTTTTTACTGTTTATCGCCATATAATCATTCCTATTGCATCTCCATCAATAGCTGCAGTGAGTATTTTAAACTTTTTGTTTCCATTTGAGGAATTAGGTTGGTCACAAGCAATTCTAAAATCAGATGGTATTCGTACTTTACCTGTAGCGATAAGTATGTTTTTCAGAGCCCATTCACAAACGGATTGGGGTTATGTATTTGCGATGACAACTATGGCAATGATTCCAGTTATTATATTTTACTTATTATTGCAGAAGTATTTTGTAACTGGATTATCCTCTGGTTCTATTAAAGGATAGTTAAAAAAGAAAGTGTGCTTCATATTATATTAAAGTATAATTTGTATTATACTTTCTTTTTTTTACTAACATTGTTATAATTAAGAATCATAGTTTTCTAAAGATTTAATAGAGGTAACAAATGGTTAAAAAATTGTTGTTTGGTTCTATATTTTTATCGATATTATCGCTTGCGATAATCATTATCGGAATGCTGGGGGTTTATAATCACGGTATATCCGTTTTTGAGCAAGAAGTAAAAGAAAATAAAGAACGGTCTCTAGAACTCTTTGTTTATGATATTAATAATGAATTAAAAATATTAACTAAAGCTCATGCTTATTGGTCTTTAGCTCAAGAAGCTGTAGAAAACAATGACTTTGAATGGATTAGCGTTAACCTATCAGAATATTTGTATGAAGGCGATTTTGATATTGATATTCTATTTATAGCTAAAGAAAACGGAAGTATTATGGATTCTTTTGGATTGGATGATTATAATTTTGTAAATACAGCAATCTATAATCTTGTTATTGAAGACAATACCGAAGAAGATTCTATTATTTGGATAGGAGATCATGCGTACTTTTTGTCAGCTATGCCTTTAGCCGATGATGATGGTATGAATCCAGAAGGAATTTTTGTTCTAGGAAGAGAATTAAGCGGAGACTTGTTAGCTTATTTAACTGCAATAATCGAACCAGCGGAGCTTGCTTGTTTTTCATTGCTTAAAGAGCAACCCACTGATACTGATAAACCAAATCATGTTGTTTTATCAGTTGACTCTATCGATGATGATTTGATTATTCATGCATGTTTGCAATATACATTTACAGAATATATAAAAAACAATATGATTTCTTATACTATTTTAGTTGTTGCTAGTATGTATCTTATTACCGTTATGTTTTTTATTGGTACCTCGTTAAACACTCTTAAACACCATAAGGCATTGATCGACAGTATCAATATGATTCAATTATCAAACAAAAAATTGCCTCGAGTACCTAAGAATAAAGTAAAGGAATTTGATTCGATTGGAATTAAGGTTAACGAGATTTTAAAAAGAATTGAAGAAGGGTATCAAAACTTAGCTAATAAGAATATAGAAATTGTCCAATTATTATCTAAGGCAAATGAAATTAATGATTTGTACACTAAAGAACACAGTGATAAAGTGCGCGAAATATGTAAAGCTATTGGGAAAAAAATGGGGCTTGAAGATATTGATGAACTTATATTAAGTGCACAACTTCACGATGTTGGGAAAGTTTTTATTCCATTAGATATTTTGAATAAAAAAGATCCTTTAACAAATGAAGAATTTGATATTATTCAAAAGCATACATTATATGGCTACAGTCTTTTGGAAGGGATACCTAGTTTCAAAAAAATAAGTGAGGGAATTTTGTCGCATCATGAACGAGTTGATGGAAATGGATATCCATATGGTATTAAAGGTGATCAAATACCTTTATTTGCAAAAATAATCGCTGTCGCAGATGTCTATGATGCCTTAACGTCAAATCGCCCTTATCGAAAAGCATTTTCAAAAGAAGAAGCTCTAAATATAATGAAACAAGAGTCTAATAAACAATTTGACTCTAAAGTGTTAAAAGTTTTCTTTTCTTATATTGAAGAAACAAATGAGTAAGGATTTGAAATGATAATAAAAAGAGAATCGTTTTATAGTGAACCCCATATAGTGGAC